>CBJNAS010000577.1:0-2017 GCA_966434565.1 uncultured Phenylobacterium sp. | reverse complement strand
ACGTTCTTGGCGACGTAGCGCGCGGCGTAGGCGGCCGAGCGGTCGACCTTCGTCGGGTCCTTTCCGGAGAAGGCGCCGCCGCCGTGCGGGGCCGCCCCGCCGTAGGTGTCGACGATGATCTTGCGCCCCGTCAAGCCGGCGTCGCCGTCCGGTCCGCCGATCTCGAAGCGGCCGGTCGGGTTCACCAGCCACTCGGTCTTCTTGGTGATCAGGCCGTCGGGAAAGACGTTCTCGACATAGGGCTTGATCAGGCCGAGCAGCCGCTTGGGCGAGGCGCTGTGCAGGCCGAAGCGCTTCTTGTGCTGGTGGGAGACGACGATCTCCAGCACTTCCACCGGACGGCCGTTCTCGTAGCGCAGGGTGACCTGGCTCTTGGCGTCCGGCTCCAGCTCCGGCCGTTCGCCGGAATGGCGCGCCTCGGCCAGGCGCTTCAGGATATTGTGGCTGTACTGCAGCGTCGCCGGCATCAGCTCCGGCGTCTCGTCGCAGGCGTAGCCGAACATGATCCCCTGGTCGCCGGCGCCCTCGTCCTTCTTGTCGCTGGCGTCGACGCCCTGGGCGATGTGGGCGGACTGTTCGTGCAGGTGGCAGGAGAACTTGGCCTTGGCCCAGTGGAAGCCCTTCTGCTCGTAGCCGATGTCCTTGACGGCCTGGCGCACCTTCGGCTCCAGGCTCTTCACGATCTCCTTGGTCAGCGCCTTGTTGTCGGCCTTGGAGCCGCCGGGACGCCCGGCGCGAACCTCGCCGGCCAGCACGATGCGGTTGGTGGTGACCAGGGTCTCGCAAGCCACGCGGGCCTCGGGCTCGACGCTCAGGAAGGCGTCCACCACGGTGTCGGAGATGCGGTCGGCCACCTTGTCGGGATGGCCCTCGGACACGCTCTCGCTGGTGAAGATGTAGTTGGAACGGCTCACGCTCAGGCTCCAGGACAGAGGCGCCGTTCGGACGGCCGCCGACGATGGGTCGGAAAGCCTATAAAGAAATCCTTATGTCCCGCCAAGCCGCGGCGGAGGGTCTATAGCAAGATGCGATCAGGCGGAATCGCTTGATCGTTAAATCGTGCTATTGAATCAAATACTTGAGCGCGCTTGGGCGCAACCGGTTTCCACTTTTGCGCAACGCGCTCAGTCGCCGTCTGCGGCCATGGTGCGAACGAGATCGAGGATCTGGCGGCGCACGACCAGCCTCGGGATCTGCGGGAAGTAGCGCGCGAGCTCCATGCCCTCGGGACTGAGGAGGAAGGATTCCAGCCCCGGCCCGCTGGGGGTGATGATCCGCCCGTCGGTGGGCAATCCCTCGTAGAAGTAGCCGACCGTCGTGTTCAACGCCCGGGCCATCTCCCACAGCTTGGAGGCGCTCACGCGGTTGGCCGCGCGTTCGTATTTCTGCACCTGCTGGAAGGTGAGCCCAATCGATTCCGCCAGCTTTTCCTGGCTGATGCCCAGCTCCTTGCGCCGCAGCCGGATTCGCAGGCCGACGTGACGATCAATCGGATTGGGCTCGTTTTCGGCGAGCGGTTCCATAAGTCCCCGACAAACAAATGAGAATCATATCCATGTTACTTATGGCGCAGACGTCAAGCGCTCACGCTCGCGGAGCGAGTTTCGGGGCGGCCGCAACGACCGAGACGAGAAACATCAGACCGAAGACGCCGTCGTTCCAGCCAACGTAGCCGGTGGGCGCCAGCGCGGGCGGCAGGCGCGCGTCGATGACCCCGAACTCGCCGAGGCCGAGCCGCGCGTGGGGCTGCACGCGGCCGAAGGCGTCAATCACCGCCGAGACGCCGGTCGGCGTGGCCCGCACGATCGGCAGGCCTTCCTCGATCGCCCGGTAGCTCGCCATGTTGAGATGCTGCAGCGGCCCGCTGGTGCGGCCGAACCAGGCGTCGTTCGAGATGTTGAGGATCCAGGCCGGCCGCAGGCGCGCGCGCCGCGCGCCTTCGCGCGTCAGCCCCGGAAACAGCGCCTAGTAGCAGATCAGCGGCTGCACCGGCGGCAGGCCCGCCGCCTGCAGCGGC
>CBJNAS010000576.1:0-2021 GCA_966434565.1 uncultured Phenylobacterium sp. | reverse complement strand
GGCATGTCGCGCTCCAGACCTGACGGCGGCGTCGCTGCGGCCCCATTTGCCTTGCGCACGAAGGGGACAAACATGTCCGCATCGCACGATCATCGGCTGCACGCTCTCGAGATGCTGCTCCGCTCGATGCGCACGGGAGATCCAGGGCTCCGCGCGAGTTTTGAGCGTCTCTCAGCGGATTGGCTGGCCATCGCCCATTGTCGTGAGCGGCTGGAGTCACTGGCGGCCAGCGCATTCATGCCAGGGCCGATCGGGGCGTGGCGGCCGATCGACACCGCGCCGCGGCGGCAGGAGATCCTTGTGAGGGCGTCGTCGTGGGGCCCCAGGATCTGGCTCCGGGATGAAGCGCACGCCACCCGCGGGCGGTGGCGTGTGGGAGGGGCGGCGTCAGCCGTGCACGATGGCCGAAGGGCCTCGCGAGACGCTCGGTGGGAAGATCTGGACGGTGAGCCCTTGGCGTTCGCGCCGACGGAGTGGCGCGAGATCGATGCATAGGTCGGCGCATTAGGGGCGCGGAGCGAGCGCTGAGCCAAGCCTAGCTGGCAGCGGCGCTGCCGAGGCTCTTGATGAGGCCGCTCGTATCCATCAATTCGCTCTGGATCCGTCTCCAGGTCTCCGAGGCCGCCCGGCCGGCGTCGTCTGACGCAAAGTCTGGGTTGGCGAACACCGCCTGGAGCCCCTCGAGGAGACGCGGGTCGCGAGCGGACAGCAGGGCGATCAAGGTTCCGAGCAGGCGCTCCGTGGCCAGCATCCGCTGTTCGAGGTCTGCGAAATCGGGCGTTGGAGTCATGCCTGGCCTCGCACCAACAACATCGGTCAGTGAGGACGCCGCGACTCTAGTCTCTGATGTGCTTGTCCTGGCCGATCGGCGGCCCGACTTAGAATATCGAGAAACGAGGGGGGAACGTCTTCGTCGAGAACATAGTCGTATAAGAGGTTTACCGCGTAAGAACGACGCAGAGACGCTGCAGAACCTGCGCCATGATCGGTCGTAGACTTGTCGTGTGTCATGATAATTTCCAGACAGGCCAACGCCCCCTCGCACGCAGGGTTCCGACGGTTGAGGCTGCCTGCTCCATTCCCGCCAACCTGACTTTCTGAGCGTCGGCGGAAGCCGTGACACGTCAGCCGGCGGAGGCAAGGAGCTTACCGTTTCACGGGCAGGTTCTTCGTCGTGAAGCGCTGCGTCCCGCGGGCAGGGGGGCGTCGCCCGCCGCCGGCCGGCTGGTGGGCCGGCACGAGCTGCTCCGGGCGCGAGCCGATCAGGTCGGCGCGGCCCATCTGTTTCAGCGCCTCGCGCAGCAGCGGCCAGTTGTCGGGGTCGTGATAGCGCAGGAAGGCCTTGTGCAGCCGGCGCTGCCGGAGCCCCTTGACCGTCTCCACCTTGTCGCTCGCCCCGCGCCGCACGCCGCGCAGCGGATTGACGCCGGAATGGTACATGGCCGTGGCGGTCGCCATCGGCGACGGCAGGAAGGTCTGCACCTGGTCGGCGCGGAAGTTGTTCTTCTTGAGCCACAGCGCCAGGTTCATCATGTCCTGGTCGGTCGTGCCCGGGTGCGCCGCGATGAAATAGGGGATCAGGTGGTACGTCTTGCCGGCCTTCTTCGCGGCGGCGTCGAACATCTCCTTGAAACGGTCATAGGCGCCGATCCCCGGCTTCATCATCTTGTCGAGCGGGCCGCGCTCGGTGTGCTCGGGGGCGATCTTCAATAGCCCGCCGACGTGATGGGCGACGAGCTCCTCGACATATTCCGGGCTCTTCACCGCCAGGTCGTAGCGCACGCCGGACGCCACCAGCACCTTCTTGACGCCCTGCACCTCGCGGACCTTGCGGTAGAGCCGGATCAGGTCGTCGTGCGAGGTGTTCAGGTTCGGGCAGATGTCGGGGAACACGCAGGACGGCCGCCGGCACGCCGCCTCGACCTTCGGATCCTTGCAGGCCATCCGGTACATGTTGGCGGTGGGCCCGCCGATGTCGGAGATCACGCCGGTGAAGCCCGGCGTCTTGTCGCGGATCCGCT
>CBJNAS010000575.1:0-2036 GCA_966434565.1 uncultured Phenylobacterium sp. | reverse complement strand
CTGGACGCCCACGAACCCGTGACGATGCTCTCGAAGCGGTCCGTCGGATTGAACCGGAAGGTGGCGCGCAGCGCGCCGCCGTCCTGGCTGCCGTACTGGAAGCCCGGGTTGTCGACGTTGGTGACGTAGCTGTTGCGATGCAGGTACTGGCCCGCCACGCGCAAGGCGGCGTTGGGCGAGAGCGGCATGTTGACGTAGCCCTCGACCAGGTGCTCGCCGTAGTTGCCGACCTGGCCCTTGATGGCGGTCTGGAAGCTGTCCTCGTTCGGAAGGTTCGGGCGGAAGATGATGTTGCCGCCGGTGGTGTTCAGGCCGAATAGCGTCCCCTGCGGCCCCTTCAAAACCTCGACCGAGGCGAGGTCGAACATCAGGTTCCCCATGCCGTAGGTGCGCTTGAACAACTGGTCGCCGACATAGGTGCCGACCGACGGGTCGACCGAGGGAAGGTTGTCGCCCTGCCGCTGCCCGCGCAGGCTGAACTGCAGCATGTTGCGGCCGGAGCCGGGGCTTTCGGTGATGACCAGCGACGGCGCCGTGCGCGTCAGGTCCTGCACGCCGACGATGTTCTGGCGCGCCAGCTGCGCGCCGCTGAGGGCGGTGACGGCCACCGGCACGTCCTGGATGCGCTCTTCGCGGCGCCGGGCGGTGACGACGACTTCGCCCAGCATGCTCGACATGGCCGCCTGCGGCGGGGCCGCGGGGGGCGGGGCCGGCTGGGCCAGCGCGCCCGTGCTGCACAGAAAACTGCCGCCGAGAAGCGCGGCGGTGACTCGCGTGAGTTTCATGTCTGATTCCTCCCTCAAGGTCGGCGGTTTGAATCCGGGTTCGTTTGGTGGCCCGGTTGTTCGATTTGGTGGTCCCGTAAGCGTCCTCGCGCACCAGTGAAGCCCCTGACGGACCTCGTCATAGGCGACTGACTGCGACCGCTCTGCGCCGCGAGCACCGGACGTCACCAGGGCGCGGCGGGTAAAGCGGAGCCATCGGAACGGTGTCTGTCAAGAATTCGATTTTGACAATATTTCGCGCTTCGACCGAGTGAATTGTAATTATAGGGCCTTGGAGCTGAGGTTGTCCACGGGCTGCTGAGGCCCGGGATCGCCAACGCTGGATTGGCGGCGACCCCGGTCTGGCCGCAGCGCCGGCCCGAGGCCGACGATCGACACCAGCCTGCTGCAGCACGTACTCGACGCTGCTGCGGATGCGGTATCGCGTTGGCGACCCCCATCTTTCGATTCTGCACGGCCGCTCGAGCCGGGTAAAGGAGGGCGTGCATCCTTTGTTCGGAGCGGGTCGTGTCGAGTCGCAGGTCTGAAGCGCCGAATCCGGCCCGGGGAACGGCCGACGCTGCGGGGGTCGAGAACCGCGGCCTGATCACCGCCGCGATCATGTTGGCGACTTTGATGATCACCTTGGATTCGACCATCGCCAACGTCGCCCTGCCGCACATCCAGGGTTCGCTGTCCGCCTCTCCCGAGCAGATCAGCTGGGTGCTCACGTCCTATATCGTCGCCCAGGCGATGGTGACGCCGGTGTCCGGCTGGCTCGCGAACCGTTGCGGGATCAGGACCATGTTCATGATCACCGTCGCCGGCTTCACGCTCAGCTCAATGCTGTGCGGCGTGGCCGGTTCCTTGCCCGAACTCGTCGTCTTCCGACTCGCGCAGGGCGGTTTTGGCGCGTTCTGCATCCCGCTCTCGCAGGCCGTTCTGCTGAACATCAACCCGCGCAGCGAGCACGCACGCGCCATGTCGATGTGGGCCATGGGCACGATCCTGGGGCCGATCCTGGGGCCGGTGCTCGGCGGCTACATCACCGAGGAGTTCTCCTGGCGCTGGTGCTTCTACATCAACCTGCCCGTGGGCGCCTTGGCGCTGATCGGCCTGTGGCTCTTCATGCCCTCCGAGCGCTCGGTGCAGGCGCGGCGGTTCGACTTCCTGGGGTTCGGCGCCTTGATTGTCGGCGTCGCCGCCTTGCAGCTGATGCTCGACCGCGGGCCCGGACAGGACTGGTTCAACTCGAAGGAGATCTGGACCGAG
>CBJNAS010000574.1:0-2043 GCA_966434565.1 uncultured Phenylobacterium sp. | reverse complement strand
AGGCCCGGGCGATTGTCCTCAAGGACAATATCTCCGCCATGAAGCCGGGCGACGGCCCGCGCCATTGCTAGTCCAAGCCCGCTGCCCTCGGTCGTGCGGGCTTCTTCGAGGCGCCGGTACTTGCCGATCGCGTCTTCGCGCAGTTCGGCGGCAATTCCGGGCCCGCAATCGCTGACAATGATTTCGACGCTCTCGCCATTGTCGATCGCAGCGAGGGCGATCGAACCGCCGTCACGACCATATTTGAGCGCATTGTCCATCAGATTTGCAACCGCCCGGCCGATCATCTGCCGATTGCCGACGTAGGGCAGAGTGCCTTCAGCTTCGACATGGATCGAGAGGCCCTGTTCCTCGACCACCGGCTGATAGATTTCGCAAATGACCCGGATGAGCTCGCCGATGTCGAACTCCTCGAACTGCTGACGCCCCATTCCGGCTTCGGCGCGGCTGATCTCGAGCGTCGCCGAAATCAGGCGAAGAAGCCGGTCAATGTCGGTCGAAATAGCCTCGAGCGCCTGCTGCTCGACGTCCCCGGAAGCATGGCGGGCTGCCTTTTCGACATTGGCGCGCATTCGCGTCAGAGGCGAGCGAAGGTCGTGCGCGAGCGAATCCGTGACCAATCGCAGCTGCTCGACCAGCTCCTCGATCCGCTCGAGCATCGCGTTGATCGCGCCCGCGATCATCCCGAACTCCTGGCCTTGCGCCTCCTCGTCCAGCCGCTGCGTGAAATCGCCGGCAGCGATCCGGACTGCGATCCTGCCGACCGCGCGCGCGTGGCGCTCGGTCACCCGCAGGACGAGGATGCCTCCCAGGAGCCCGAGCGGGATTGCGAGCAGGAGCGCCCCGACAAGCGCTTCCAGGAGCGACGCGCGCATTCGCTCACGGTCTTCGACGTTGGAGCCGAGCAACAGGCGCTCGCCGGTCGGGAGCTGTAGCGTCCGCAAAGCATAGAGAACCGCCTGGCGGCTGCCCTCGGGATAAAGCCTGATCTCGACCCAATCCGTGCCCGTCCCGAGCGTCGGGGGCCAGGCGCCGATGTTGCCGGCGATCCTGTGATTTGAGGAATCCACCAGCAGGATTGCACCATTGCGCACCAGTCCGGTGTCGAGCTCTTCCTGGATCGTTGCGATCAGGCCCGGCGTCCCGCCGCTCCTGTAGCCGTCGAGCAGAGTGCGTTCGCGCACGTCGATCCGCTCACGGATGCGGTCTTCGAACAACGTATCAGTCTGGTGATAGACGAACAGCAGGACCGGCAAGCTGATGAGCAGGCTGAAGGCGAGGCTGAGCAGCGCCGATCGCAGCGGCGCCGACAAGAAGACGAGGCGCAAGAAGCGCCGGATCAAGCCTGCTCGCTCAGCATGTACCCGACGCCCCGGACCGTGTGCAGCAGCGGAGTCTCCGAACCTTCGTCGATCTTCTTGCGCAAGCGGCTGATGTGAACGTCGATGACATTGGTGCCCGGATCGAAATGATAGTCCCACACCTCCTCGAGCATCATGGTTCGGGTCACGACCTTGCCATGGTTGCGCAGCAACAGTTCGAGCAGCCGGAACTCGCGGGGCTGGAGGTCGATTCGAGCGCCGCCGCGTTCGACCCTGCGGGTCAAGAGATCCATGTGAAGATCGCCGCAACTGAGGCTGGTCGTTACCGGTTGCGTGGCTGCAGGCCCGCGGCGCTGCAGGGCTTCGATGCGCGCAAGCAGCTCGGAGAATGAAAAGGGCTTGGCGAGATAGTCGTCGGAGCCGGCCTTCAGGCCTCTCACCCGCTCGTCGGTCGATCCGAGCGCCGAAAGGATGATGATCGGCGTCTGGATTCCTGCAGCCCGGATCGCGCTCAGCACCGCAAGCCCGTCCATGCCTGGAAGCATCCGGTCGAGGACGATCGCAGCATAGCTGCCGTCGGTCGCATGAAAGAGGCCGTCGCGCCCGTCGGTCGCGCGATCGACCACGAATCCGTTCTGCTCGAGGCCGCCCGCGATATAGTCCGCAGTCGTCTCGTCGTCTTCGACAACCAGGATCTTCTTGCTCAAACCTGTTTCCCTAA
>CBJNAS010000573.1:0-2044 GCA_966434565.1 uncultured Phenylobacterium sp. | reverse complement strand
GCTGGCTGACGGTGTTCGGCTTCTCGACCGAGAACTGGAGCCGGCCGGCCGCCGAGGTGGCGGAGCTGATGGCCCTGCCCAAGCGCTACTTCGAAAGCGACATCGTCCGGCTGGAGCGCGAGGGCGTGCGGGTGCGGGTGATCGGCCGCCGCCAGGGGCTGTCGGGCGAGCTGGTCAAGCTGATCGAGGACGCCGAGGCCCGCACTGCGCGCAACGACCGCTTCTTCCTCAACATCGCCTTCAACTATGGCGGCCAGGCCGACATCGTCGACGCGGCGCGCCGCTTCGCCGAGGCGGTGGCGGCCGGCCGCGCCCAGCCGGGCGAACTGGACGAAGCCGTCTTCGCGCGGGCGCTCGCCACGGCGGACTCGCCCCCGCCTGACCTGGTTGTCCGCCCGTCCGGCGAGCAGCGGCTGTCCAACTTTCTGCTCTGGGAGTCGGCCTATGCCGAGCTCGTCTTCCAGGACGTGCTGTGGCCCGACTACGGGGCGGAGCATTTGAAAGCCGCGCTCGATGTCTTCGCCGGGCGCGACCGCCGCTATGGCGCGATCCTGACCGATGACGTCCTTGCCACAGGCTAGACGGTTCGACTGGACCAACCTGGGCCTGCGGATCGCCTCGGCCGTGGTGCTCGTGCCCGCGGTCCTGTGGGCCGTGATGGTCGGCTGGAACTGGCCCTACCTGGTGCTGATCTCGATCGGCGTGGCGGTGCTGGCCATCGAATGGGGCGGCATGAGCGCTCCGCGCGCCCCGGTCCGGGTGGCCGCCGCCGTCACCGCCGCCGTCCTCGCCCCGGTCTTCCTGATGTTCCGCGACCAGCCGGCCTACGCCTGGGTCGCGATGGTGGTCGGCTCCGTCGCCGCCGCCCTGGTGGCGCGCGGGGTGGCCGAGCGTCCGGCGGACGCGGCCTTCGGGGTCGTCTACCTGGCGCCCGCGGCCATCTGCCTGGCCTGGCTGCGCTCGACGCATCAAGGCCCTTGGTGGACGCTGATGTTGCTGCTGGTGACCTGGGCGGCCGACATCGGCGCCTTCGCGGTGGGCAGCGCCTTCAAGGGGCCCAGGCTGTGGCCCAGGTTCTCGCCGAACAAGACCTGGTCGGGGTTCATCGGAGGCCTGATCGCCGCGATGGCCACGGGGACGCTGATGGCCGCGCTCTCGGCCTTCCAGCTGAACCTGCTCGCCGCCGGGCTGATCGGCCTGGTGGTCGGCCTGGCCACGATGGCGGGCGACCTCTGGGAATCGGCGCTCAAGCGGCGGTTCGGTGTGAAGGATTCCGGCGATCTGATTCCCGGGCACGGCGGTTTGCTCGACCGGGTTGACGGATTGATGTTCGCTGTCGTCGTGATGGCGCTTGCGCGCCTCGCGAATCATTGGGGATGGGGCCATTGAACCTGCCGCGTAAGGTTACAGTGCTGGGGTCGACGGGCTCGGTCGGCGTATCCACCCTCGACCTGTTCGAACAGGCCGGGGCCGAGGTGGAGGTCACGGCCCTCGTGGCCGGGCGCAACGCCGACAAGCTCGCCGAACAGGCCCTGCGCTGGCGGCCCGAGGTGGCGGTGATCGAGGACGAGCGCGGGCTGGCCCGCCTGCGCGAGCGGCTGGCGGGGAGCGGGATCGAGACCGCGGCCGGGGCCGCGGCTGTGACCGAGGCCGCCACGCGCGAGACGCAATGGGTGATGTCCGCCATCGTCGGTTTCGCCGGCCTGGCGCCGACGCTCGCCGCTGCGCGCACCGGGGCGGTCGTGGCCCTGGCCAACAAGGAGAGCCTGATTTGCGCCGGCCCGGAGCTGCTGCGCACCGCCAAGCGCGCCGGCGGAACGGTGATCCCGGTGGATTCCGAGCATTCGGCGATCTTCCAGGTGTTCGAGGCCGAGAACGCCGCCCAGGTCAGCCGCCTGATCCTGACCGCCTCGGGCGGCCCGTTCCGGACCTGGACGCGCGAGCAGATGGCCGCCGCCGGCCCCGAGCAGGCGCTGGCGCACCCGAACTGGAGCATGGGCGCCAAGATTACGATCGATTCCGCGACCATGATGAACAAGGGCCT
>CBJNAS010000572.1:0-2050 GCA_966434565.1 uncultured Phenylobacterium sp. | reverse complement strand
GGCGCTCTCCCGGCTCATGCCGACGTCCGCTGCGACTCGGCGATGAAGAATTCGTCGTACACGTCCTGCGGTTCGGAGAAGCCGTCGCGCGCGCAGATTTCTTCCCAGTGCGCGGCGATGTCCTCGATCGACGGCGGAGTCTCGCCGGTCGCGTGCCACCCGCGACCGACCCCGACGAAGACTTCCGCGTAACGGCCGCGGATCGCAGAGAAGATGCCGCGCGTCGACGGGCAACGATCGCTCGCCAGGAACAGGGCGAGGCCGGCGTTGTAGGCGGGATCGCCGCGTCTGCGCTCGCTGGAGAAATCCACCCGCGCCATGCTGGCGGCGAACTCCGGCAGCTCGCGGAAGCCGTCGCCCATGTGCGGCGCGAAGCGGCTGGCGCCAGAGGGCATGATCACATTGGAGCGTATGCCGTGCGGCGCGCCTTCGATGGCGATCACGTGGGACAGCCCCACCACCCCGGCCTTGGCCATGGCGTAGTTGGCCATCCAGCCGTGGCCGAACAGCCCGGAGCCCGAGCCGGTGAAGACGAAGCGGCCGTAGCCCTGGCCGCGCATCGCCCGGAACGCCGGCTGCGCGACGTGGAAGCCGCCGGCGAGGTTCACGGCCAGCACGCGGTCCAGTTCGTCAAGGGTCATCTCCTCGAAGCGGTTGTTCGAGAGGATGCCGGCGTTGACGATCACCGCATCGACCCGGCCGAAAGCGTCGAGCGCGCGGCGCACGATCGCCTCGCCGCCCGCGCGCGAGGCCACGGACTCGTAGCTCGCGGCCGCCTCGCCGCCGCCGGCGCGGATCTCGGCCACGACCGCGTCGGCGGCCTCCCGCGAGCCGCCGCCGCCGGTCGGCTCGCCGCCCAGGTCGTTGACCACCACCCGCGCGCCCGCCCGCGCCGCGCCCAGGCAGTAGGCTCGGCCGATGCCGTGGCCCCCGCCGACGACCAGCACGACTTGGCCGTGGAACCAGCGCGGATCGTCGTTCATCCGACCGGCCGCGTGACGGTGAGGCAGGTCCCCCAGCTGTGCAACATGGCCGCGTGCAGGCCGCCGAGGCCGCCCGCGGTCATCACCAGGACGTCCTCGGGGGTGGGGACGAGATGGACGCGGCCGTCCGGCTTGATGCGGCCGAGCGCCTCGATCGGGGCGCGGTACTCCGGCCGCCACCAGTCTATCGGCAGGGCGCATTTGTCCCAGATGAAGGCCTGGACGTCTTCCATCCTCGGGAACTGACGGGCGATGATCTCGGCCCACACCGGATTGATCGCACACAGCGTCTCTGAGAAGGCGGACGAGGTGAGAAAGCCGTTGGCGCCCGGATAGGCCATCGACTTGGCGATGATCTCCAGGAAACCCTCGGCGCTGTCGGCCACAACGTCGCAGATGTTCGCCGTGCCCATGGCGCCGTAGACCGTGACCGCGTCGCCCGGAACGCCCCGGCGCGCGGCCAGCGGCGCCCAGGGCGAGCGCTCCTCCCATTCGCCGAAGACGATGCCGGCCACGCGCCCCGGCGTGCCGAACACGCTCTGTGAGGTGGAATCGATCAGCTGGCCGGCGACGTTGCGCATGATCAACCGGATCGCGCGGCCGATCGCCGGCGCCGGTCCAGCCACCCCGCCCAGACAACCCGCCTGGCAGGGAATGCCCAGGCGGTTGCGGATCTCGCCGTTCACGATCACGGCCGGGACGACGGAGCCGGTCGTGGCGTTCAGGCCGGCAAGGTCGAACTTCGGGTCCGCCATCGCCTCCAGCGCCGCACAGATCAGCGGCAGGCTCTCCGGAGGAGCGCCGGCCATCACCGCGTTGATGGCGATCTTCTCGACCGTGCACTCGGCGCGCAACGGCGGCAGGGTGGCCACCAGCTCGTCCGGATAGCGGCCGCCGCGAGCGATGAAGTCCTGCACCCGCGCTTCCGTCGGCGGGACGAGCGGCAGCCCGTCGCCCCAGCCGGCCTTCAGCGCGTAGTCGGAAAACGCCTGGACGTCGTCCTCGACCTCATGCCGCCGGCTGCTCAGCCAGTCGGCTTCGCACCCCGAGAGTCCGCAGAAACGCCC
>CBJNAS010000571.1:0-2055 GCA_966434565.1 uncultured Phenylobacterium sp. | reverse complement strand
GCCGGGTCACCATCGTCACCCGCGGCACGCCGCACGTGCTGGCCCAGATCGAGGCCCAGCTGGAGAAGATGGTCTCCACCCGCCACGTGCAGGACGTCACCCGCGACCCCAACGGCCTTGAGCGGGAGCTCGCCCTGGTGAAGGTCCGTGGCACGGGGGCCGACCGGGTCGAAGCCCTGCGCCTCGGTGACATCTTCCGCGCGCGGGTGATCGACACCACTCACGAGAGCTTCGTGTTCGAGATCACCGGCGCGCCGTCGAAGATCGACAACTTCGTCGAGCTGATGCGGCCGCTGGGCCTGGTCGAGGTCTCCCGCACCGGCGTGCTCTCCATCCAGCGCGGCGCGAATCCGCTTTGACGTCCCTCCCCTTCGTGGGGTCGCCATCTAGTGTCCCGACCCTGACGTTCGTATCGTTTGGGGGCGGCCCCGGACGAACGTCAGGGTCGATCAGGACACTAGCAAGTTCTTATTTCTAGTGAGGTTTACGAATTTGACGTTCGCTGCAGAGCCTCCCCCGACCACAGAGCGAACGTCAAATTCACCTCACTAGGAGAGGGAACAAGCGCCCACGCTGACGCCTTCGTCAGCATGCGCGCCGCCCTTCCGATCTGCGCCATCCTGGCGCTCGCCGCGCCTGCCCAGGCGCAGTTCCTCGCGCGCCGCGCCGCGCCGGCCGGGCCGCCGCCGGGAACGCCGCCCAGCGAGGCCGAGATCTGGCCCTATCCCCCGCCCGATCCGCAGAGCTGGTGGGACGAGAAGCGGCCGAAGCCGTCCGAGGCCGCAGATCCGCTGGGCGGGCGGCGGATTCCGCGCGGACGGCGGCTGCCCGGCATCGACAACGGCGTGGACGCCGCCACCTACCGGCTCTGGGGGCTGATGCCGCTGCAGTGGCAGGTGCTGCGCGAAGGCGAGGTGATCCTGGAGGTCTGGGCGCGGCCGGCGCGCAACGTGCGCCAGAGCCTCGTGCGCATCACCGTGCGCGACGACGGCCGCGTCTTCGTCCAGGGGCGCGCCGGCTACGCCTGCTGCGAGGCCGGGATCGGCCGGCGCATCGGCTTCGACGCCGAGTTGCCGGCGGACGCGGCCAAGACCTATCTCGCGCTGCGCGCCCATCCGATGTGGGCCACGCCGCGCGAAGTGCAGGCGTCGCGTGGCGCGGGCGTCGCCGAGGCCGTCTGCGTGCAGGGTGTGGGCTACGACCTGACCCTGGTCACCGCCGCCGGCGCGCGCAGCCTGCACCGCGCCTGTGACGACGTCGCCGTAGGCCAGGCGGCGGACGCGCTGGAGCCCACGCTGCGCGCCGCCCTGGGGCGCGATCCGCGCTTCGACGTCCTCTGGCGCGGGCGGATCGACTTCGCCGCCGAGCGTCAGGCCTGGCAGGAGTTCGCCGCCAGCGGCGGGGTGCTCAGGGCCGATCCCCGGGCCCGCCCGCAGCCGCCGGGCTTCGAGCCCGCGCCCGAGCCGGAGGTCGCGGCTGGCCCGCAGGCTCAGCCCCGGCCCTGACCGCCGCGAAATGCGGCAGGACGCGCCGGCGCCCGCCGCTGCGGCAAACGGCGCAGCTTGGACCTCGCGATCTGTTGAGATCACCGTTGCGTGAAGCCTCGGCCTCGGCTAAGGCCGAAATATGCCGTTGCGCCGTCTCATATGGGTCACGACAGCCGCGCTCGCGGTTGGCCTGATGGCCATCATGATCTGGCGCGACTACCAGGACCTGCTGATCCTGGTGAAGGTCCAGGTGCTCGGCGCCGACTATTCCTGCTTCTGGGCCGGGGCGAAGACGGCGCTCACCCATCCGTCGCTGCTCTACGACTTCCGGCACAACACCGACGTCCAGGGCTGGCCGCTCGGGCCGCATGACGTCCGGCCCTACATCTATCCGCCCTCGGCGCTGTTCGTGTTCATCCCCTTCACCTTCGGCCCCTACTGGCTGGGCTTCACGGCCTGGGTGCTGCTGACCGGCGCGCTCTACATGTGGGCGGCGCTCAGGACGGGGGCGCCTTGGTGGCTGGCGCTGTTCCCCTGCGTCCTGCTCGTCGTCGACTGCGGCCAGATG
>CBJNAS010000570.1:0-2055 GCA_966434565.1 uncultured Phenylobacterium sp. | reverse complement strand
CGATGTTGTTCGAGATGACCTCGACGTTCAGCTGCTGGGCGGCCATGCCCGTCGCAGCGGTTCGGAGCGCCTGCATCGTTCAGATCTCCTACTGGACCTTGCCCATGCGCTCGACGGCGCTCTTCGAGAGCTCGGAGGTGGAATCCATCATCTTGGCCATCTGCTCGTAGGCCCGGGTGACCTCGATCATCCGGGTGATCTCCAGGATCGGCTGCACGTTGGAGCTCTCCAGCATGCCCTGCCGGACCCGCGCCGCTGTGGCGGCCTGCGGCTGCTGGTTCGAAGTATTCTGGTAGAGATTGTCGCCGGTCTTCTGCAGCGCGCCCAGGGTCTGGAAGCCGTAGACGCCGAGCTTGCCGACCCGGGTCGTCCCCTGGGTGATGGTCCCGTCCTCGGCGATGGTGATGGCGCCCTTCTGCGGATCAAGGCTGATCTCGCCGCCGCCGTCGTCCATGACCGCAAGCCCGCCCTCGGTCACCAGCCGGCCGGTGTCGTCCAGCCGCAAGCGTCCATCGCGGGTGAAGCGCGGGCCGTTCGGCGAGCTGACCTGGAAGAAGCCCTGGCCCTCGATGGCGAGGTCCAGCGGCGCGTCGGTACGCCGCATGCCTCCCTGGCCGAAGTCGCGGATGACGCCGTCCTCGCCCACGAACTTTACCGAGCGCGGCCCCTGCAGGCTGGCGGCGCCCTCCTGGGCATCGGTCTTCTGCAGCAGCTGCTCGAGCTTGAAGCCGGTGGTGTCGGCGTTGGCGATGTTGTTCGCCACGATGTCCATCTCGCGGCGCAGCACCATCTGCCGCGACAGTCCGACGTAGAGGGCGTTGTCCATGGGGCCACCTTTCGGCGGTCCTTGCTGCAAGCTCCGGGCCAACCAAAAAGCCAAGGAATTCCCGCCACTAAAATGGTTAACGAGGGCGCTGGGAGTTTTCTGCCGGGGCGCCTTTACCTCCCCCGCGAAGCGGCGGGAGGGGGACCGCCCGCCGAGCGCAGCGAAGAGCGGGGGGTGGAGGGGGCGAGCCGCCGCCACGGCCTATCGGCGTTCCCTCAACTCCTCGGCTCGCAGCAGGATGGCGTCGGTGGTTCCGGCCAGGTCCCGATAGACCGCCGAGGCCGGGATGCGCATGACTGTGACGCCCTGACGAGCAAGCCAATGATCGCGCGCTTCGTCTCGCGCGCGTTTGTCATCATCCCAGTGCGCGGAGCCATCGACCTCGATCGCGAGCCGTGCGGAGGGGCAATAGAAGTCGAGGATGATCGAGCCGAAGGGATGCTGTCGCCGGAACGCCGGCTGATCCGCTCCACGGCCGCGCAGCCGCGTCCAGAGCAGCACCTCAGGTCCACTCATACCTTTCCGAAGCGCGCGGGCGCGGGATGTGATCCGCCGATCTCGCAAGTTATTGCCTCCGACTCGCCCCCTCCACCGCCCGCTCTGCGGCGGGCGGTCCCCCTCCCGCCGCTTCGCGGGGGAGGTAAGAAAAGAACATGATAGGAACATATCAGCCAGCAACGCTCCCGTTAACCTCCGTTAAAAACCGGTTCTTAACCAAAACGGCGCGATTGAGACGGAGAGAGCATTCTAAGGAACGCGCGCGTGGCCGAGGCCAAGGTCAAGGAAGCGCCGCCGGGCGAGGCGGAAGGCGCCGAGGGCGCGGAGGGCGGGGGCAAGAAGAAGCCGCCGCTGAAGCTGATCATCATCATCGCCGCCGCGGCGGCCGTCCTGGTGCTGGGCGGCGGCGGGGCGGCCTTCTTCCTGCTGAAGCCCAAGGACGACGCCGCCCACGGCGAGAAGCACAAGGCCAAGAAGCCCGCCAAGGACGACAAGGGCGGCAAGGACGCGAAGGACGGCAAGGGCGCGGCCCAGGTCCGCGAGGGGCCCGACGGGGTGCTGTTCTACACCCTGCCCGATATCGTCGTGAACATGCAGACCGCCGACGGGCGGCCGACCTTTCTGAAGCTGAAGCTCACCCTGGAGATGCCCGACCAGGACGCGGTCGACGCCCTGGAGCCGAACATGCCCAGGCTGCAGGACATGTTCCAGACCTTCCTGCGCGAGCTGCG
>CBJNAS010000569.1:0-2082 GCA_966434565.1 uncultured Phenylobacterium sp. | reverse complement strand
ACTCGAGAAGGGGCGTGCGTTCGTGTTTCTTTGTTCTGTGTGTTGCAGGTGTGCGTCCGGGGAGGAGCGCGGGCCCCCCCCCGAGGTCGGCGGCTCTATAGCCGCAAGGTCTCCGCTCGCCAAGGCGCTGCGGACGCTTTCCCCGCCAGCTTGCGCGAAGCCCTGCGCCCGGTCCATCAGACGCATGCTCAAGCTGCTGCTCCGCGCCGCCCTGGCCCGCGCGAGGCGCTGGTCCGGGAGTTCGCCGCCCATTCCCCCGTGGCGCCCGGCCCGCAGGATCGCATCCGCCGCGTCGATTAGCCTGCGTTTGCGCCGGGACGCGCCGCGGGCCATCTGCTATGGCCGTGCGCCGCCCGCCGCCGCCTCCTCCCGACCTGACGATCCGAATGCTGCAGATCAACGATCTCGTCCTCGACGCCTGGGGCCGGCGCTTCTTCGACCGCGCCACCGTCAACCTGCCGAAGGACGCCAAGGCGGGCCTGGTCGGCCGCAACGGCGTGGGCAAGTCGACCCTCTTCAAGCTGGTGCTGGGCAAACTCGCCCCCGGCGGCGGCGAGATCTCCCTGCCCCGCCAGGCGCGGATCGGCTCCGTCGACCAAGAGCACCCGGCTACCCCCGTCTCCCTGCTGGAGACGGTGCTGGCCGCCGACGAAGAGCGGGCGAGCCTGCTGGGACGGCTTGAGACCGCCGCGCCGGACGAGCTCGGCGACATCTACGGCCGGCTGATCGAGATCGACGCCGACCGCGCCCCCTCCCGCGCCGCCGAGATCCTCAGCGGCCTGGGCTTTTCGCAGGCCGACCTCGCCCGACCGATGGCCGAGTTCTCCGGCGGTTGGCGGATGCGCGTGGCGCTGGCCGCGGCGCTGTTCGCCGAGCCTGACCTGCTGCTGCTGGACGAGCCCACCAACTACCTCGACCTCGAGGGCGCGCTCTGGCTGGAGGCGCGCCTGAGGAAGTACCCGCACACCGCGATCGTCATCAGCCACGACCGCGAGCTGCTGAACAACTCGGTCGACCACATCCTGCACCTGAAGGACGGCAAGCTCGAGCTCTACGCCGGCGGCTATGACGACTTCGAGCGCCAGCTCTCCGAGAAGCTCAGGCTGCAGGAGGCGAGCCGGGCCAAGATCGAGGCGCGCAAGGCCCACCTGCAGAGCTTCGTCGACCGCTTCCGCGCCAAGGCCACCAAGGCCGCCCAGGCCCAGTCGCGCCTGAAGATGCTGGCCAAGCTGCCTGTGGTCGACGCTGTGATCGAGGAGCGGGTCGCGCCCTTCGTCCTGCCCTCGCCCGAGCGGCCGCTCGCCCCGCCGCTGCTGCGCATCGAGGACGGCGTCGTGGGCTATGGCGGGCCGCCAATCCTGAAGAAGCTCGACCTGCGCCTCGACCTCGACGACCGCATCGGCCTGCTGGGCGTCAACGGCGCGGGCAAGTCGACCTTCGCCAAGCTGGCGGCGGGCGCGCTATCGCCGGAGGCCGGGCGCCTGCACCGCTCGGGCAAGCTGAAAGTCGGCTGGTTCCACCAGCACCAGATCGAGGCCATGGACCCGGCCGACACGCCGCTGGACATCATCCGCCGCGCCCTGCCCGAGGCCACCGAAGCCAAGCGCCGGGCGGTGCTGGCGGCCTTCGGCATCGGGGTCGACAAGGTCGAGACCACCGTCGCCAACCTGTCCGGCGGCGAGCGGGCGCGGCTGCTGCTCAACCTGGTGGCCATGGAGGCCCCGCACCTCCTGATCCTCGACGAGCCGACCAACCACCTCGACATCGACAGCCGCCGCGCCCTGCTGGACGCGCTGAACGACTACGAGGGCGCGGTGATCCTGATCACCCACGACCGCTCGCTCATGGAGCTGGTCGCCGACCGGCTGTGGCTGGCCGCCGACGGCGGCATCACCCCGTTCGAGGGCGACATGGAGGACTATGCCCGCTTCGTGCTGGACCGCGCCCGGGTGGCGGCGCGCGCGCCCACCCAGGTGCGTGAGGCCGCGCCCAAGCCGGCGCCCGCCACCCCGGCAGCGCCGCGGGCCACAGTCCCGACCGGCCCGGCGCGCCGCCACGCCGAGGCGGGGGAAGCCGCGATCG
>CBJNAS010000568.1:0-2086 GCA_966434565.1 uncultured Phenylobacterium sp. | reverse complement strand
GACGCCGGCCGCCTCTTCCAGGATCATCCGCCGGTTCTGCGGCTTGGCGCCGATCAACTCGGAGATCTGGCCTTGGCGGACGAGGGCCGGCGAGTTCGAGCCCGTCGAGGCGTCGGCGAACAGGAGCTGCACGTCGCGGGCGCGCACCTCGCGGCCGTTGATGCGGTAGGTCGAGCCGGCGCCGCGGTCGATCCGGCGCACCACCTCCAGAACCGGATGGTCGTTGAAAGCGGGAGGAGCGCGCCGCTCGCCGTTGTCGATGGTGAGCGTGACCTCGGCGTGGTTGCGCGAGGCGCGCGCGCCGCTCCCGGCGAAGATCACGTCGTCCATGCCGCCGGCGCGCAGCGCCTTGGCGGAGTTGGCGCCCATCACCCAGCGGAGCGCTTCGAGGAGGTTGGACTTGCCGCAGCCGTTCGGCCCCACGATCCCCGTCAGGCCGGGCTCGATCCTGAACTCCGCCGGCTCGACGAAGCTCTTGAACCCCGACAGACGCAGCCGTTGGAAGTGCACGGGCGGCTCAGCCTCCTGACGTCGGCTTGCTGGGCTTGCTGGCCTCGGCGATCGCCTGGTCGAGCTGGGCCATGGTCACCTCGCCCTCGAACACCTTCTTGCCGTTGATGAAGAAGGTGGGAGTGGAGTTGACGCCGGCATCGATCGCCGCCTGCACCCGCGCCTGAAGCGCCTGCAGCGCGGCCTGGTCGTCGAGGCAGGCGGCGAACTGGTCTTCGCTCACGCCGTTGTTCTTGGCGATCTCCAGGAAGATCGGCCGGATGTCGCCGTCGCCCTCGCCCCAGCGGGCCTGGCTCTTGAACACCTCGTCGACCACCTTGAAGTACTTGGCAGGGCCGGCGCAACGGGCGAGCAGGAAGCCCGCCGCCGCCACCTGCGCCGGCGGGGTCAGCATCTCGCGCAGGGTGTAGCGGACCTTGCCGGTGTCGACGTACTTGGCCTTGAAAGCCGGGAAGACCGTGGCGTTGAAGCGCGCGCAGTGCGGGCAGCTCAGCGAGGCGTACTCCACCACCTGCAGCTTCGCCTTCGGCGAGCCCAGGGTCATGTCGCCCGGCGCGCCATTGCCTTTGGGGGCCTTCGCCTTTGCGGCGGGCTTGCTCCGGGCGGCCAGCGCAGGACCGGCTGCGAACGCGAGGCCGGCGGCCAGGGCGAAACGGCGGGTGGTCACGGCGGCTACTTCGCGGCCGCGGCGATCGCCGCGTCGAGCTGCGCCAGCGTCACCTCGCCCTCGGCCACCTTCTTGCCGTCGACGACGAAGGTTGGCGTGCCGGTGATCTTGTCGTCCTTCACCGCCCGCTCGACCCGCGCGTTAAGCGCCTTCAGCGCGTCGGGATCGGAGACGCACTTGTTGAACTGGTCCTCGGTCATGCCGGCGGACTGGGCGATGCGCAGCAGCACGCCTCGGAAGTCGCCGGTGGTGAACATCTCCGCCTGGTTCTTGTAGATGGAGTCCAGGACGGTGAAGTACTTGTCCTTGCCCGCGCAGCGCGCCACCAGGAAACCTGCGGCCGCCACCTCTTCCGGCGGGGTCAGGAACTCCTTCAGCGTGTAGTGGATCTTGCCGGTGTCGATGTACTTGGCCTTGAACGCCGGGAAGACGGTGTTGTTGAAGCGCGCGCAGTGGCTGCAGCTGGCCGAGGCGTACTCCACCACCTTCACCTTGGCGTCGGGATTGCCCAGGCTCATGTCGCCGGTGGCGGGGCCGCTCGCGCCGCCCTTGGAACAGCCGGCGAGCGTCAGGCTCGCGACGGCGGCTGCGGCGATGAGAAGTCGGCGGCTGAGCATGAACTCGGTCCCTGGATCTGAAGAAAGCATTAAAGCCCGATTCCCGGGCAGGCCGTACTGGTCTAGCCCTGACGCCGCAGGACGCCGCGGCCGAGGCGCAGCAGGGCGTCCTTGAGGCGGCCCTCCGGCGCATCGGCCAGGCCCTCCCTGAGCGCCGCCTCCTGGGCCGCGTCAAGGGGCGCGGCGCGCTTGCGCAGGGTGGCCGGAGCTGTTTCGGCCGAGCCGCGCAGCGGGCCTTGGACGATGCGCAGCTTCTGCACCGCCTCGGCGCCCAGGAACAGGTTCACCCGCG
>CBJNAS010000567.1:0-2087 GCA_966434565.1 uncultured Phenylobacterium sp. | reverse complement strand
CTCGACCGGTCCGCGCGCCAGCGCGACGCGCGGCGGGGCCCTGCCGCTGGAGACCCCGGCGCCCGCGCCGGAGGCCGAGGTGGGCGAAGACCTGGAGATTCCGTCCTTCCTGCGCCGGCTGGCCAATTAGCCGTCGCGGCCACGGCCGAGGTCGTATCTTTCGCAACAAAGGCGAATGACGCGGCCGCAGCTTTCGCCTATGCTCCGCCCAGTCTCTAAGCCTAGGGAGGGGCATGAGATGACGCGCCGACACCACATCGCCGTTGCGCCTGTGGACGGGGGCTGGACGATCGCCTGTGACAGCGGTCTCGAGCCAATGATGTTCCTGTCCGGCGGCCGCGCCGAGGCCCAGGCCCGGGCGCTGGCCCGGCGGCTGAGCGACGCGGGCGGCGACGTGCACCTGACCGTACGCGACCGCACGCGCGCGGTGGTCGGCGAGACCCGCTATTACGCGGGCTGGGCGGGGTGAGCGACATCTCCCTTTCTTGACTCTGAGTCCGGCGCCTAGCCGCGATTCCCCACCCTGGCCGCTTGCGGCCTGTCCCTCCCCATCAAGGGAGGCAAGCGAAACATAGCGAAACAGCAAGTGTTTTGCTGCGGCGCGGCGCTCGCCCTAGTGAGCAGCTGGGTGATCCTCGGCTCGATCGGCCGATGGCCCAGTTGTGTGGGAAGGTGGCAGCGTGGCCGCAGACGGTTTTCAGCACGGCGCGTTCCAGCACACCTTGCGGGCTCCTGCGCTGTTCGCGGGGGTGGGGGTCCATACTGGCGCCTATACTCGTGTCGCCGTGCGGCCTGCGCCGGAAGACGCCGGCATCATCTTCGTCCGTACCGATGTGACCGGCCAGGACAACCGCGTGCCCGCCGCCGGTGAGGCGGTCTGCAAGACCCAGCTCGGAACGGTGATCGGCAATGCGGCGGGGGTGACCGTCTCCACCATCGAGCACCTGATGGCGGCGCTGGTGATGCTGGGGATCGACAACGCGGTCGTCGAGGTCGACGGGCCGGAGATGCCGATCATGGACGGCTCGGCCGAACCGTTCGTGCGCATGCTCGATCGCGCCGGCCGCCGGCCCCAGGCCGCGGCGCGGCGCTTCATCGAGATCCTGGATCTGGTCGAGGTCACGGACGGCGACAAGCGCGCGGCGCTGAAGCCCGCCCTGGGCTTCGAGATCGCCTTCGAGATCCGCTTCCCGACCGCGGTGATCGGTCGCCAGGCGATCGACATGCCGATGGACGAATTCGCCTTCCGTCACGAACTTTCCGACTGCCGGACCTTCGGCTTCCTGCATGAGGTGGAGGCGCTGCGCGCCATGGGCCTAGCCCGCGGCGGCAGCCTGGAGAACGCGGTGGTGATCGACGGCGATCGGGTGCTGAACCCCGGGGGCCTGCGCCGCCCGGACGAGTTCGTGCGCCACAAGGCGCTGGACGCCATCGGCGACCTCTATGTCCTGGGCGCGCCGGTGATCGGGCGCTTCGAAGGCGAGCTCGCCGGCCACGCCCTCAACAACCAGCTGGTGCGCGCGCTGTTGGCGCGGCCCGACGCGTGGCGGGTGCGCACCTACGTGGATGAGATCCCCCAGGCGGTCTGACGGCGCCAGAACCTCCCGGCCAGGCGGACGTTCTCCTCTCCTACGGAGGACGACAATGTCGCGGATCGCGCTCGTGCTGGCGTTCCTTGCGGCCTGGAGCCCGCTCGAGGCCGCGCCGACGGCTGTCGGACCGCCCGGCGCCGTGACCGCGCCGGCGGCGCCGGCGGTGAAGCCCGGCATGCCGGTCCGCGACCGGACTGGCGCCGAGGTGGGGCTGGTCGAGGCCGTGGCCGAGACACCGGCTCATGGCCTCAACGTCATCGTCAAGATCGACGGCAAGCTGGTGGGCCTGGCGGCCTCGACGGTCAGGCTGGAGGGCGGCCACGTCGTCAGCGCCCAGACCAAGCAGGAGATACTGGCCAGCGCCGGCGCCCCATAGTCCGGACCTGCGCCCCGAAGTGACGGGCCAGGCGTTCAATCGCCATGACCGTCTTCAGACGCGCCGATCCAGACCGGGCTCGCGCGAGGCCGCGCCACGTCCGGCCGGGCGCCGCGCAG
>CBJNAS010000566.1:0-2096 GCA_966434565.1 uncultured Phenylobacterium sp. | reverse complement strand
ACCCGCGCGTCGGCACGGTGACCCCGAACGTCGCCCAGGCGGTGAAGGACGCCAAGGGCGGGGCCATCGAGTTCCGCACCGAGAAGACCGGCATCATTCACGCCGGCATCGGCAAGGCGAGCTTCACGGAAGAGGCGCTGCTGGCCAACGTCCGCGCCCTGGTCGAGGCGCTGAACCGCGCCAAGCCCTCCGGCGCCAAGGGGACCTACATCAAGAAGATCAGCCTCTCCTCGACGATGGGGCCGGGTTTCAAGGTGGAGACGGGCTCGTTCGGGGCCTGATGAACTGATTGGCGGGGGGCGCAGCCACGCGGTTGCGCCCTCTTTTTTGGCAGTTTGTGTAGCCGTGTAGATTATATAAGATACACGCGTATCCGCAAGGAGCCGAGCGTGGCCTTTCATGTCCGCGATCCCGAGACCGACCGCCTCGTTCGAGAACTCGCCCGCAAGCGCGGCATCGGCCTGACCGAAGCCATCAGGCAGGCCATCGCGACCGAGTTGGAGCGTGAAGCTCGGCGCACCAGCCTCTGGGAGCGCATCGGCGACATCCAGGACGAAATCGCAAGCCATCCGAAGACGGGCCGCGAGGCCGACAAGGCCTTCTATGACTGGCTGTCGAGCGATGAAGGCGCGTGATGTTCATCGATGCTTCGGCCTTGGTGGCCATCCTGCTGCGGGAGGCGGACGGTCGATCGTTTGCCGACCGGATCGAAGCGGCGCCGCGCCGTTTCACGTCGGCGATCGCCGTTTTCGAGGCCGCTCTTGCGATCGCCCGCGTCCACGAGATGTCGGTCGAACGCGCACGCCGCCATTTGACGACATTCCTGCACCGCGCGGGGATCGAGACCGTGACGATCGGTGATGCCGAGCGTGAAGCCGCCCTCGACGCCTTCGATCGCTATGGCAAGGGGCGGCATCCGGCGCGGTTGAACATGGGCGACTGCTTCGCCTACGCCTGTGCAAAGACGCACGGCCTTGCGCTGCTCTTCAAAGGCGACGACTTCAGCCAGACGGACGTGGCCCTCGCCTGAGATTCGGCGAGCGCCGTGCGCGGATCTCCGCCGGGCCGTACTTTGCGGTCTATCGGTTCCGCGCCCGCCACTGGTCGGCGCTCTGGCCCCAGACGTCGATCGGGGTCTCGGGGAAGGGCGGCGGCAGAAAGCCCTGGCGCAGGATGCGCGAGCCCAGCTTGCGCGCCACCGCCTGCGAAGCGGGATTGTCGGGGTCGATGCAGTGGATCACCTCGTCCCAGCCCAGGACGTCCACCGCGAAGTCCATGCTCGCCGCCGCCGCTTCCGCCGCATAGCCACGGCCCCAGACGTCGCGGCTCACCCCCCAGCCGACCTCTCGCCCGGGCCAGTCGGCGTGTAATATGGGACCGATCCGGCCGATCCAGCGGCCCGTCGCCTTCTCGATCACCGAAAACATTCCGAAGCCCTGCAAGCTCCACGACCCGGCGACTCCGAGGATCTGGCGCCAGGCGCCGTGCCGGCTCTGGGCGCCGCCGATGAACCGCTGGGTCTCCTCGTCCGCGGCGAAGGCGGCCCAGGCGTCGAGATCCTGCATGCCGGGCGGGCGCAGGATCAGCCGCTCGGTCTCGAGCACGGGACCTTCGATCACGACGGGGGACTCCTTCGCCTTTGCGCCACCCCTCAGTTACAACAATCCATGTCGCGCGAGGATCTCGAAAGGGTGTCGGCGCGGCTCAGGCCGGCGCTCGCCGCCGCGCCGCGCTGGGTGGTGATCGGAAGCGCCGCCTGGAAACCTGGCTCGCAGGCCATTGAGTTTCGCTGGCTCTTCCTGTATGAGCCGCGCCTTCAATCGTCGCCCCTCTGGGGAGGCGAGGGAAGGGGCCCTCCAAAGCCCCGTCCTGTCCGAGAACTGACGTAGCCGCGGGGGCCGCCCGCGGGCGGAACGCGGGGGAGAGCCCTTCCCCGGACGCAGGGAGACGGGAAGACAGCAAGTTTCGCAGGCCATCCGACACGGATGGGCGGCGGCTTGCGGCTTCTCCGACATGGACAGGTTTCGACCGGCGTGCGCACTCCCGCGCGCGTCGAACCTGAGTATGGAGACCGCAATGGACCGCGCTCAAAAGCA
>CBJNAS010000565.1:0-2098 GCA_966434565.1 uncultured Phenylobacterium sp. | reverse complement strand
GCCGCAGGTCGGTCCGCGTATGTCACCGTCTCCCCTCCCGGCAGGCGGGTTCGCCAGTCCTCAGCTCACCGGCCGCCCACCGCACGGCAGTGAACCCTGCGGACGATGTGGCTGCTTCGCATCCTGGATGCTGCGCCACGCTCTACCGCGCGCCACTCCGAATCCTTGCCGGCATCCTGAGCTCCGCTATTCAGGCGATGCTCTCATCTACTCTGATTTTTTCATCAGCTATGATCTGACCCATGACTTCAGGGAGCCTCGAACCCTCCGGCCCCGCCCGGGCCCTGCGCGCCGGTACCGGAGGCGTGCTGCTGGCCATGTGCCTGTCCCTGGTGCTGGTCGTCGCCTCGGTCTCCGCGCTCAACCTCGCGCTGCCCGATCTGGCGGTGGACCTCGGCGCCTCCAACACCGACCTGACCTGGATCGCCGACGGCTACACCGTGGCCCTCGCCGCGCTCGTGCTGC
Source organism: uncultured Phenylobacterium sp. (assembly GCA_966434565.1). Lineage (GTDB taxonomy): Bacteria > Pseudomonadota > Alphaproteobacteria > Caulobacterales > Caulobacteraceae > Phenylobacterium. Next base: position 1,633 of record CBJNAS010000565.1, on the reverse strand, counting down.
CCCTGGGCGCGCTGGGTGACCGGATCGGCCGGCGCAAGGTCCTGATCGCCGGAAACCTGATCTTCGGCGCCGCGTCGTTCCTCGCCGCGGAGTCCTCCACCAGCGCGCATCTGATCATCTGGCGCGTGGTGATGGGGGCCGGCGCCGCGATGATCATGCCGGGGACGCTGTCCACCATCACCGCCGCCTTCCCGCCCGAGCGCAAAGCTCGCGGCGTGGCGATCTGGTCCGGCTTCGCCGCCGCCGGCGCCATCATCGGCATGCTCGCCGCCGGCGCCCTGCTCGAACAGTGGTCCTGGAAGTCCATCTTCCTCACGACCGCGATCGCGGCCCTGGTCGCGGCGCTCGCCGCCGCGCTGCTCGCACCCGAGACCAAGAGCTCCACCCCTGAGCCCGTGGACGTCCCCGGCGTGGCCTCCACGCTGATCGCCGTCGGCGCCCTGGTCTACGGCATCATCGAAGGCGGCGACCAGGGCTGGACCGAACCCCGGGTCCTCGCCGCCTTCGCTGTGGCCGCCGCTGCCCTGGCCGCCTACGCGTTCGCCGGCCTGCGCACGAAACACCCGCTGCTCGACCCGCGCCTGTTCGGACTGCCGGGCTTCCGCGCCGGAGCGATCTCCATCCTCGCCCAGTTCCTCGCAGTCTTCGGGTTCTTCTTCGTCGGACTGCAGTTCCTCCAGCTCATGCTCGGCTACAGCCCGCTCAAGAGCGCCGTCGCGCTGATCCCGGTCGCCGCGCTCGTCATGCCCGTCTCCGTCGCGACACCGCGCCTGGTCGCCCGCATCGGCCTGAAGGTCCCCATGGGCGGCGGCCTGCTGTTCCTGGCCGCGGGCATGCTCTGGGTCAGCCGCCTGCACACCGACAGCGGCTACCTGCCCTTCCTTGCCGGACTGCTGCTGGCCGGCATCGGCATCGGACTGACCAGCTCGACCGGAACCAGCGCCATCGTCGCCTCCCTCGGCCCGAACCGCCAGGGCGTCGCCTCCGCCATGAACGACACCTCCCGCGAGGTCGGCGCCGCCCTCGGCATCGCGGTGATGGGCTCGGTCTTCTCCAGCCAGTACCGCAACCACCTGCCGAACCTCACCCGCCTGCCGACCGACGCCGCCGACGCGGTGCGCCACTCAGCCGCCGCAGGCCTCCAAGTCGCCGACAAACTCGGACCCCAGGGCACTGAGTTGACTCACGCGGTCCGCGACTCATTCATGAACGGCTTCACCGCCGCCACCGGCATCGCCGCCGCCATCCTCACCGTCGCCGCCATCGGCGCACTCCTGCGCGCACCACGCACGCTAGAAGAACACGAACAGGCCGAGGACCACTCCACCGACCGTACAACGACCGGCGCACGGAACTAAGGCGGGTGCATCGCCGTGCAGACATTCGCTCCCGGGGAGTGGGCGGGGCAAGTCAGCGACCGGTACGCCTTGGACCATGTCGTGGGAAGCGGCGGCATGGGCGAGGTGTGGGCGGGGTGGGACGTGGTTCTCAACCGGGCCGTCGCGGTGAAGGTGATGCACGAGCACCTCGCTCGTGACGTCGTGGCGCAAGGCCGCTTCCAACGCGAGGCACGCGCCGCGGCCTCGCTCAACCACCCGGGTATCGCCGCGGTCTACGACGCCGGCATGCTGCC
>CBJNAS010000564.1:0-2108 GCA_966434565.1 uncultured Phenylobacterium sp. | reverse complement strand
TCAGATAGTAGCGGGTCTCCTCCGCCGAGATGGCGAAGCGGGTCTTGTCGATCAGCCGGATCAGGTCGGTGACGTCGACCGTCATCCGCCCGGCCAGCCCTTCCGACGACATCACCGGGAAGTCGCCCGCGGGAAGCACCGGCAGGCTGAACCGCGAGCGGCCGGCCTGGACCGACAGCCGGGGATCCTCGCCGGTGAAGGTGAGCGAGACATCGGCGCCTTCCGGCAGCTTGCGGACAATCTCGTAGAGGGTGTGGGCCGGAGCGGTGATCTGGCCCGGCTGGTCGACCTGGGCGAAGGCCTGGTCGATGATTTCCATGTCGAGGTCGGTGGCCGAGAAGGTCAGCCGGTCGCGCTCCGCCGAGATCAGCACGTTCGACAGGATGGGGATGGTGTTGCGCCGCTCGACGGCGCTCTGCACATGCCCCAGCGCCTTCAGCAGCGCCGCCCGTTCGATCGTCAGCTTCATGCCCTGGTCCCGCTCGCACACGCGCCGGCGCGAATCAGGCGCCCGGCGCCCCCCGACTGGAGGGGACTTGCGACATTAGCCATTTTCTGAAGGCGGGGAAGAGCCTCCCTCGCCTTCACGGGAGGGAGGCGCAGACCTATGCCCGCGTGTCCACCGAACCGCCCGCCTGGTCCTCGTCGTTGGCGGCGTAGGGGTTGGGCCCGCCGGCGTTCTCCGCCCCGGCCGCCGCCTTGGCGGCGACCACCACCATGGCGGGGCGCACGAGACGGCCGAGCAGCTCGTAGCCGGGCTGCAGGACCTGGATCACGGCGCCGGGGGCGACGTCGCCGGCCGGCTGCTCCATCATCGCCTGGTGCTTGTGCGGGTCGAACTTCTCGCCCTTGGCCGGATCGATCTTCTTCAGGCCGTTCCGCTCGAAGGCGCCCTGCAGCTCCTTTTCGGTCATCTCGACGCCGACGATGAAGTTCTTCACCGCCGCGTCGCCGTGATCGGCGGGGACATGGGACAGCGCCCGGCCGAGGTTGTCGGCCACCCCCAGGATGTCGCGGGCGAACTTCTGGATGGCGTAGGCGCGGGCGTCGTTGGACTCGCGCTCGGCGCGCCGGCGGATGTTCTCGGCCTCGGCGGCGTAGCGCAGCACCTGCTCCTTGAGCGCTGCGGTTTCGGCGCGCAGCGCCTCGTAGCTGTCGGTCTCGGGGGCGGCGTCGGGGGCCGGCGCCGTGTCTTCCGGTGCGGACGTCTCGTTGTCGGACATGGGTTACGTGGCTTCCGAGTGGCGTCTGACTTAAGCGTTCATCACCTGGCCAAGCACGCGGGCGGTGTAGTCCACCAGCGGAATGATCCGGGCGTAGTTGAGGCGGGCGGGCCCGATCACGCCGATCGCGCCCAACACCCGCTGTGCGCCCGTCATATAGGGCGCCGCGATCACGGCGGAACCCGAAAGCGAGAAGAGACGCGTTTCGGCGCCGATGAAGATGCGCACGCCCTCGCCGTCCCGCACCCCGTCGAGCAGCTGGATCAGCTGCTCCTTCTGCTCCAGGTCCTCGAACAGCGAGCGCACCCGCTCCAGGTCTTCCAGCGCGTCGCTCGCCTCCAGGAGGTTCGCCCGGCCGCGCACGATCAGCGCCCGGTCCTCGCCCTCCCCGCCGCTCCAGGCGGCCAGGCCGTCCTCCACCAGCCGCGCGGCGGTGTCGTCCAGCTCGCGCCGGGCGCGGTCCACCTCGGCGCGCAGGTCGACGCGGGCTTCCACCAGGGTGCGCCCGCGCAGGCGCACGTTGAGGAAGTTGGAGGCTTCCTGCAGCGCCGAGGGCGTGACGCCTGCGGGCAGGCGGATCAGCCGGTTCTCCACCGTGCCGTCCTCGAAGACCATGATGGCCAGCGTCCGCTCCAGCCCGAGCGCCACGAACTCGACGTGCTTGACGCCCGCGTCCCGCGTCGGCGTCACCACCACCGCCGCTCCGCCGGCCAGGCCGGAGAGGATGGCGCTCGCCTCGTTGAGCGCATCCTCGTAGTTGCGGCCGTGGGCGCGCAGGCGGGCCTCGAGCGAGCGCCGCTCCTCCTCGGCGACGTCGCCCACCTCCAGCATGCCGTCGACGAACAGCCGCAGGCCCGCGTGCGTCGGCAGCCGCCCGGCGCTGAT
>CBJNAS010000563.1:0-2108 GCA_966434565.1 uncultured Phenylobacterium sp. | reverse complement strand
CCCGACTTCCAGCGCGAGGCCCTGATCCTGGTCGGCGCGGGCGGGATGTCCTACGAGGAGGTCGCCCATATCGCCGGTTGCCCTCTGGGCACCGTGAAGAGCCGCGTCCGCCGCGCCCGCGACGAGCTGCAGGCCCTCCTGTTCGGATGTCGCCTGGCCCCCGGCGATCGATCGGCCCCGCCGCTGGCGGCGCTGGTCGCGGACTTCGATCGCCTGAGCGGCGCCCGCGCCGCCTGAGCGATTTTGTGCACGGCCCAGCTTGCCTTCCAGCTGCACCGCCTTTAGCTCCAGCCGCCGTTGAGGGGCCGGGAGGCGTCATGGGACAGATCCTGCTGGTCGAGGATGAGACCTTTATCGCCGAGATGATCCAGGACGCCTTGGAGGATCGCGGCCTGAACGTGAAGAGCGCCCATTCCGACCGCTCGGCGTTCGACATCCTGGAAGGCGAGGCGCGGACCTTCGCCGTGCTGATCGCCGACGTGAACCTCGGCCCGGGCGCCAATGGCTTCGACGTGGCGCGACGGGCGCGCGAGCTGCATCCAGAGCTCAAGGTGGTCTACATCACCGGGCACGCGGCCCACCTGCACAAGCACGGGGTGGAGGACGCGGTCATGTTCCCCAAGCCCTTCTACCCCGCTGACCTGGCCGAGCGGGTGATCGAGCTGCTGGAGCCCTGACGGGATCGCCCCCCGAGGTCTAAGCTTGGGGCATGTGCAACGAATACCGCTTCAAGCAGTCCCTGGACCGCATCGCCCAGGAGTTCAGCCGGCTGAGGCTGCCGCTGCACTGGGCGGGCGGCGCCCCCAACCTCGAGCCGCGCGAGTCCATCCGCCCCACCGATCCGGCGCCGATCGTTCTGGGCGCGCCGGAAGGGGCGGAGCTGAAGCAGTTGCGGTGGGGCTTCGTCCAGCCTGGCCGCCCGCCGGTGATCAACTTCCGCTCCGAAGGGCGGCGCTTCCCGACGGGGCGCTGCTTGATTCCGGCAGATGGCTTTTACGAGTTCACCGGGACGAAATATCCGAAGTCGAAGTGGCTCTTCACGCCAGCCGACGGCAGCGAGCTCTTCTGCATCGCCGGCGTGGTGCGCGACGAGAGCTTCACCATGCTGACGACCGAGCCCTGCGAAGACGTGGCCCCCTATCACAATCGCCAGATCGTCATCCTGCCACAGGACCAGTGGGCCGCCTGGCTGGGCCCTCCGGCCGCACAGCCGGCCTTGCGGCCCCTGCCGGCCGGAAGCCTGAAGGTGGAGAAGATCCGGTGAACACCTCGGACGTGAGCCGGGGAACTTCGGGTGCGAGCGCATCTCCTTTCCCCCTCGATGGGGGAAAGGCCGGGCCAGGGGGGTGCTACCCCGGCCTCACGGAATCGAGCGAGGTCGGCGCCGAACGCGGTTCATCAGCAATCTCGGGCGAACACCCCATCTCAACCCTTCCCCATCGAGCGGAAGGGCTCAAGCCTGTGATCCCCTACGGCAGATCCTCGGCGAGGATGGCCATTTCGAACATGAAGGAGCCGTCTTCATCCTCGTCCTGGTAGACGACGCCGACGAACTCCTCGCCGATGTAGACCTCGCAGGAATCCTTCTGCTTCGGCCGGGGCACCAGCTTGATGCGGGCGTTGGCGAAGGTCCCCCGCAGGTGGCCCTCGATCTTGCGGATGGTCTTCTCGTCCACGCGAGCGATCCCTGAAGCTGTCGTTCGGGGGATACCTACCCTGGATTCCCTGCCGGGAGTAGCGCTGAGGCGAAACCTCAGATGACGTAGTCGTACACCGCCTCGGCCAGGGTGTGGTCCATGCTCTTGGCCGGCTCGCTGCAAGTCGGGCAGTTGACCAGGCGGGCCGGCACGCCCGCGGCGGTGCACCCCGGCGGCACCGGCTTCAGCACCACCGAACCGGAGGCGATCTTCGCATAGTCGCCGATGACGATATTGCCCAACACCTTGGCGCCGGCCCCCAGCAGCACGCCGTTGCCGATCTTCGGGTGGCGGTCGCCGCGCTCCGCGCCCGTGCCGCCGAGCGTCACCCCCTGCAGCATGGAGACGTCATCGCCGATCACCGCCGTTTCGCCCACCGACGCCATCGAAGTGCAGGCGCGTCTCGACTAA
>CBJNAS010000562.1:0-2111 GCA_966434565.1 uncultured Phenylobacterium sp. | reverse complement strand
GGCGGGCCTTCGCGGTTCTCGCCCCAGAAGATGTAGTAGGTCTCGGCGTGCGCGGTGTCGCCGTCGAGCTCGACGGTGTGGTTGGTGATGATGTGCTGGTGCTTGGTCTGGAACTGCCCGTGCCAGCCGATCGCCCAGTCGCAGAACGCCTCCGCCTCAGCTTCGGCCACGCCGTGCTCGTCGAGGGCGTCGGGATGGTAGGCGGAGAGCATCAGCGCCTTGTCGTGCCGGTCGACGCCGCGCGTATAGCGGTGCAGGCAGTCGAGGATCTCCTGCCGGTCCTTGGCCTGCCGTACGAAGGCCCCGAGTTCTTCGTCCAGGCCCATGCCGCCGCTCATCGCGAACCTCCCTTGTCGATCGCCGCGGGTGCGACGCCCGGGCGCGCGAACGCTAGGCCTGCGCCCGCCCGCCTGTCGAGGGCTACGGGGGGGCGGATCGCGCATCTGATATGTGAGCCGCCGGTGCGGGCCTCGCCCGTACGGCGCCCTGCGCCTGCATTGCCACCGCCCATGGCGCATGGCAGAGGACCCAAGGGGGGCGCCCCAAGGGACCGGGCCGGAGGCAACAGAAGATGGCGACACCTGACGCTGCGCAACAGCTGGACATCTACCGCCGCATGGCGCTGGTGAAGGCCAACGACGAGCGCTCCCGCAAGGTCATCATGAGCGGGCGGCTCGTGATGCCGTATTATTCGCCCCGGGGGCAGGAGGCCATTCCGGCGGCCGTGTCGGCCAACCTGACCGACGACGACTATATCTGCACCATCTATCGCGGCAGCCACGACCAGTTGTCGAAGGGCCTGCCGCTGAAGGACCTGTGGGCGGAAGTCGCCGGCCGGGTGACGGGCACCTGCAAGGGCAAGGGCGGCCCGATGCACGTCACCTATCCCGAGAAGGGGATCATGGTCACGACCGGGATCGTCGGCTCGACCATGCCGATCGCCAACGGCCTGGCGTGGGGCTCGCAGCTGCGCGGCGACGGCCGTGTGACCGTGGCCTATTTCGGAGACGGCGCCTCGAACATCGGCGCCTTCCACGAATCCCTGAACCTCGCCTCGGTGTGGCGACTTCCGGTGATCTTCGTGTGCCAGAACAACGAGTGGGGCGAGCACACGGCCTATGACAAGGCGACGTCGGCGCCGCGGGTGGCGGACCGTGCGGCGGCCTACGCCATGCCGGGCGTCCGCGTCGACGGCAACGATCCGCTGGCGGTGTTCGCCGTTGCGAAGACGGCGGTCGAACGCGCCCGCGCGGGCGAGGGGCCGACGCTGATCGAGGCGATGACCTACCGCTTCTTCGGCCACGTGTTCGGCGACGCCGACGCCTACATGGACAAGGACCGCAAGGCCGCGGCCATGGCCGCCGACCCGGTGCCGCGCTATCGCGCCCAGCTGATCGCCCAGGGCCTGGCGACGGAGAGCCAGCTCCAGGAGCTGGAGGCGAAGATCGAGGCCGAGATCGACGAGGCCGTTGAATACGCCCTTGGCAGCCCCTTCCCGGGCCTCGAGGAGCTGTCGCGCGACGTTTTGGGAGCGGAGGCGAACTGATGGACATGCCGGCTGCGGCGAAACCCGCCAAGATGACCATCCTCCAGGCGATCAATCAGGCCCTCGCCGACGCCATGGAGGCGGACGACAACGTGCTGGTGCTCGGCGAGGACGTCGCCGACCCTGAGGAAGGCGGCGTGGTCGGCGTGACCCGCGGCCTGTCCCAGCGCTTCGGCGGGGCGCGCGTGCGGTCCACGCCGATCGCGGAGCAGGCCATCATCGGCGCGGCGATCGGCGCCTCGCTGCTCGGCTTCAAGCCGGTGGCCGAGATCATGCTGATGAACTTCACGACCGTGGCCATGGACATGATCGTGAACCACGCGGCCAAGCTGCGGTTCATGTCCGGCGGCCAGACGCACGTCCCGATCGTGATCCGCACCATGACCGGCGTCGGCTTCGGCTCCGGCGGTCAGCACTGCGACTACCTCGAGGCCTGGTTCGCCCACACCGCCGGAATGAAGGTGGTGGCGCCGTCCAACCCGGCCGACGCCTACGGGCTGATGCGCAGCGCCATCGACGACCCGGACCCGGTCCTCTACATCGAGAACCTGCCGATGTACTGGGC
>CBJNAS010000561.1:0-2118 GCA_966434565.1 uncultured Phenylobacterium sp. | reverse complement strand
GGGGAAGTGGCGAAAAATGGCCCGTATTACATTGAGGCAGTTGCTGGATCACGCCGCCGAGCAGGGCTACGGCGTGCCGGCCTTCAACATCAACAACATGGAGCAGGGTCTGGCGATCCTGGAAGCGGCCGACGCCTGCGATGCGCCGGTCATCATCCAGGCTTCGCGCGGCGCACGCTCCTACGCCAACGACATTGTCCTCAAGCACCTGATCGACGCCCTGGCGGAGATGTATCCGCACATCCCGATCTGCATGCACCAGGACCACGGGAACAACGAGGCGACCTGCGCCACCGCGATCCAGTTCGGCTTCACCTCGGTGATGATGGACGGCTCGCTGAAGGCCGACGGCAAGACGCCGGCGGACTACGACTACAACGTCAAGGTCACCCGCAATGTGGTCGACATGGCGCACTGGGTCGGCGCCAGCGTCGAGGGTGAGCTCGGCGTGCTCGGCTCGCTCGAGACCGGCATGGGCGAGAAGGAGGACGGCCACGGCTTCGAGGGCAAGCTCGGCCACGACCAGCTGCTCACCGATCCCGACCAGGCGGTCGACTTCGTGAAGGCCACCGAGGTGGACGCCCTGGCCATCGCCATGGGCACCAGCCACGGCGCCTACAAGTTCACCCGCAAGCCGGACGGCGCGGTGCTGGCCATGCACGTGATCGAAGAGATCCACCAGCGCCTGCCCAACACCCACCTGGTGATGCACGGCTCGTCGTCGGTGCCGCAGGAGCTGCAGGACGTCATCAACCAGTACGGCGGCGAGATGCCCCAGACCTGGGGCGTGCCGGTGGAAGAGATCCAGCGCGGCATCAAGCATGGCGTGCGCAAGATCAACATCGACACCGACAACCGGATGGCGATGACCGGCGCGATCCGCAAGGTGTTCGCCGAGAACCCCGGCGAGTTCGACCCGCGCAAGTACCTGAAGCCCGCCATGGAAGCCATGCGCGCAGTCTGCAAGCAGCGCTTCGAAGAGTTCGGCACGGCCGGCCAGGCCGCGAAGATCAAGCCGCTGCCGCTCTCGGCCATGGCCAAGCGCTACGGCTCGGGCGAGCTGGCGCCGAAGATCGGCATCACCCGCCAGGCGGCGGAGTAGCGAGGACTTCCCTCCCCTTGATGGCTACGGCGGCTCGAGGGCCTGAACGCCCCCTCAGTCGCCTTCGGCGACAGCTCCACCGCGCAGCCGGGGAGGTGGCTCCCGCCGCAAGGCGGGAGACGGAGGGGCGTTCGGCGCAGACGTGTGAAGCCGGTAGCTATAGGCCCCTCCGGCGATGAAATGCTCGCCGCTTCTTCGCCTCGCGGAATATGCGGCCGCATCGTTGCGCGCCGGCGCACCGCTGTCAGCCTGGCGCTGCAGGATACCGCCGGGGCGACGCGCTCCCCGCCGGGCGAAAGCTTCGGTTGTGGAACCGTCCGCGCGCACGGCGGATTGAATCTGGTTATGCGCAAGCATGCGGTCATCCTGGGCCTGAGCTTCGTCGGCCTGTCGGCGTTCGCGGTCTTTTCGGGCTGGGCGTTTTTCCAGGGCTCGAAGATCGGCGGCGGCTGGCGGAGCCTGGGTCCCATCTGGCCCTATGTGGTGGGCGGCTGCGTGGTGGTGGCCGCGCTCGCAGGCTTCCTGATGTGGCTCGCCTTCTATTCGGCGAACCACGGCTACGACGACCGCATCGACCCCGAGGGCCACTGATCCTCAGTGGAGGGTCGGCTTGGGCGGTGTCTTGCGCCAGAGCTCGTCGGACAGGACGTTGGCGAACCCGATCCAGCCCGCGTAGGGGGCCACGGTCCGCGCCGCCGGAAGCTGCACCCGGCGGGCGCGCCAGGCGTAGGCGGCCGAGGCGCCCAGCGAGGCCACCGCTGCGGCGAGCGGGCCGCCCAGCCGCCGTGGGCCCAGCGCCATCCAGAGCGCATTCAGCCCCTGCGCCGTGCCCCACAGGGTGAGCGCCTGGGTCCTGGCCGGGCTCTTGGGCGCGCTCCAGATGCGCAGGCCCGAGACGGTGAGCGCCAGGAACAGCGGCGGCCAGATCAGGTCGAGCGCCGGCCGTCGCGGCCGCGCCGGCTCCTGGTCGGCCGGCAGGGCCAGCTCCGGCTCGGCGGGCGCGCTCAGCCGCGCGG
>CBJNAS010000560.1:0-2123 GCA_966434565.1 uncultured Phenylobacterium sp. | reverse complement strand
GCACTCCGAGGAGCGCCAGCAGATGCTGCTGAACGAGCTCAACCACCGGGTGAAGAACATGCTGACGACGGTCCAGTCGATCGCGCGCCAGAGCCTGGGCCGGCCGGGGCTCGGGGAAGCGGGCCTGGCCGTGGCGCGGGAGTTCGAGGAACGGCTGATGGCGCTGGCCTGGGCCTATGAGATCCTCACCCGCGAGCAGTGGGCGGGCGCGGCGCTGGGCGAGCTTATCGCCCGCACCCTGGCGCCCCACCTCGACCTCGCCTCCAGCCGGCTGACGCTGGAAGGCCCGGCGCTGTGGCTGACGCCCAACCGGGCGCTGTCGATCGCGATGGCCATGCACGAGCTGGCCACCAACGCCGTGAAGTACGGCGCGCTGTCCAATGACGCCGGCCGCATCGCGGTCACCTGGCGCGTCTTCGAAGCCGACGGCGTGCGGCGCCTCGAGCTCGACTGGATCGAGCGTGACGGCCCGCCGGTCGCCCCGCCCCGGCGGCGCGGCTTCGGCTCGCGCCTGATCGAGCGCAGCCTGGCGCGCGAGCTGGGCGGGGAGGTCAAGCTGGACTTCGACCCGGCGGGCCTGCGGTGCCGCGTGGCCGCGCGGCTGCCGCAGGATCGCGAGCAGGCGCCCTCACCATAGGCCCGGCAGGATGCGTAACCGCACGCGGGCGCGGTAGGCCTGATAGGCCGGATCGGCGCCCAGCAGCCGCTCCTCCCGCAGGATGCGCCCCACCTGGCAGCCGCCGACGGCGACATAGACCGCGACATTCGCGCCCGTCGGGTTCAGCAGCAGATAGGCCGTGTGGCCGAGCAGATAGCCCAGGTACATCGGGTGCCGGACGACGCGGTAGGCGCCGCGCGCCTGGACGCCGCGGTTCGCCGCCACCACGCCGAAGGCGCGGTTCAGGCTGACCAGGGCGGCGAGCGCGATCAGCCAGCCCGGGCCCGCCAGCGCAAGCGCCGCCGCCGGCCCGACCAGCGCCGTCCCGCCCGGCCGCATCAGCAGGATCCCCAGCGAGGCCCCGAAGGCCAGCGCCCAGTCGAGCGGCGCCTCGCTCACCCGGCGGGCGGGACGCCGCACCAGCACGAAGGCGAGAACCAGCAGGTCGGCGGCCAGGCTGGGCAGGCTCATCGCCTGCGCCGCGGACAGGTTGACGCTGACGCTGAAGGCCAGGGCGGCGAACAGCACGATGCGCTCGGCCGCATCGCTCGCGCGCGTACGCAGGCCCAGCGGCGCCAGGGGGTGCGCGGTAAGAGTCTGGTCCGCCGAGCTCATCCTGGGCCTAACAACGCACACGGCCGCGCCTGGACCCGACGTCGCGCCCGGAAATCCGTCGCGGCCCTTGGCGCCCGGCGCCGACCCGCACTATTTTCCCGCGCATCATGGCCGTCCAAGACCACACCCACGTCCGACCCTGGCGCGCAATCGACCGCCGCAAGTCCCGCAAGATCCGCGTCGGCTCCGTGGAGGTGGGCGGCGACGCCCCGATCTCGGTGCAGTCGATGACCAATACGGTGACCGCCGATGCGGCCGCCACCATCGACCAGATCCGCCGGCTGGAGGAAGCCGGCGCCGACATCGTCCGGGTCTCCTGCCCCGACGAGGACTCCACCGCGGCCTTCAAGACCATCGCCAAGGCGGCCAAGGTCCCGCTGGTGGCCGACATCCACTTCCATTACCGGCGCGGGATCGAGGCGGCGCAAGCCGGCGCGGCCTGCCTGCGCATCAATCCCGGCAACATCGGCTCGGCCGACCGGGTGCGCGAGGTGATCCAGGCCGCCCGCGACCACGGCTGCTCGATGCGCATCGGCGTCAACGCCGGCTCGCTGGAGAAGGAGCTGCTGGAGCGCTACGGCGAGCCTTGCCCCGAGGCCATGGTCGAGAGCGCGCTGAACCACGCGCGCATCCTGCAGGACCACGACTTCCACGAGTTCAAGATCAGCGTGAAGGCCTCCGACGTCTTCCTGTCGGTGGCCGCCTACCAGATGCTGGCCGAGGCGATCGACTGCCCGATCCACCTAGGCATCACCGAGGCCGGCGCCACGCGGACGGGCACGGTGAAGTCGGCCATCGGCATCGGCAACCTGCTGTGGGCCGGCATCGGCGACACCATCCGCGTCAGCCT
>CBJNAS010000559.1:0-2129 GCA_966434565.1 uncultured Phenylobacterium sp. | reverse complement strand
GCTCCACCTGCAGGCGGGTGTTCATCTCGATGAAGAAGAACTCGCCGTTCTCGTAGAGGAACTCGATGGTGCCCACGCCCAGGTAGCCGATGGCGCGCACCGCATCGACCACCACCTTTCCGATCTTCGCACGGGCGGCGGCGTCGATGACGGGTGAGGGGGCCTCCTCCAGAACCTTCTGGTGGCGGCGCTGCAGGGAGCAGTCGCGCTCGCCCAGGTGACAGACGTTGCCGAAAGAGTCGGCGATGACCTGCAGCTCGATGTGGCGCGGCGTCGAGAGATAGCGCTCGAGATAGACGGAATCATCGCCGAAGGCGGCCTTGGCCTCGGCGCGGGCGGTCTGCACGGCTTCGATGAGATCGGCCTCGCTGCGGGCGACCTTCATGCCGCGCCCGCCGCCGCCGGCCGCGGCCTTGATCAGCACCGGGAAGCCGATCTCGCGCGCGGCGGCCAGCGCCTCCTCCTCGGTGGCGATTGCGCCGTCCGAGCCGGGCACGACCGGGATGCCGGCGGCCTTCACCGCCTGCTTGGCGGTGATCTTGTCGCCCATCATCCGGATGTGCTCCGGCTTCGGGCCGATAAAGGTGAAGCCATGCGCCTCGACGATCTCGGCGAAGCGGGCGTTCTCGGAGAGGAAGCCGTAGCCCGGGTGGATTCCCTGCGCCCCGGTAATCTCGGCCGCGGCGATGATCGAGGGGATGTTGAGGTAGCTCTTGCCTGCGGGCGCCGGGCCGATGCAGACGCTCTCGTCCGCCAGGCGCACCCACATGCCGCTGGAGTCCGCATCGGAATGCACGGCGACGGTGGAGATACCCATCTCCTTGCAGGCGCGGTGTACGCGCAGCGCGATTTCGCCGCGGTTGGCGATGAGGATCTTGTCGAACATCGCCCTACTCGATGACGGCGAGCGGCTCGCCGAACTCGACCGGCTGGGCGTCGGAGACCAGGATCTCGACGATCCGCCCGCCCTTCGGCGCGGGGATCGGGTTCATGGTCTTCATGGCCTCGATGATGAACAGGGTCTGGCCGGCGGTCACCGTGTCGCCCACCTTGATGAAGGGATCGGCGCCGGGCTGCGGCTGCAGATAGACGGTGCCCACCATCGGCGAATTGACCGTGTCGCCCTTCGCCCGCGCCGCCGGCGGAGCTTCGGCGACTGAGGCGGCCGCATGCGCCTGCGCCACGGAAGCGGGCGCGGCGGCGGGGAGGTGCGCCGGCACGGCGAACTGGACCGGGGCCGCGTTCAGCGTCTTGGCGACGCGGATCTTCAGCCCCGCGTGCTCCACCTCGATCTCGGACAGGCCGGTGTCGGTGAGGATGTCGGCCAGCTCGCGCACGAGGCGCGCGTCGATCGTTTCGGCAGGAGCCTTGGGACTGCTAGCCATTCGTTCGTCCTTGTTCGTCTTGGTGAGGCTCAGCGGACCAGGCCCGCGGCGGCCTCGACAGCCAACTCATAGCTCGCCGCGCCGAAGCCCGAGACCAGGCCGGTGGCGGCGAGCGAGACATAGGTGTGGCGGCGGAATTCCTCGCGCGCCGCCGGATTCGACAGGTGGCACTCGACCACCGGCAGTTCGGCGGCCTTCAGCGCATCCAGGATGGCGATCGAGGTGTGACCGTAACCCGCCGGATTGATGACGATCGCCGAGGCCTTCGCGCGGGCCTCCTGGATCCAGTCGATCAGCTCGCCCTCGTGGTTCGACTGGCGGAAGACGATCTCCCGGCCGAGCGCCTTGGCGCGCGCCTCGCAACGCTGGCGCACGTCCTCCAGGGTGTCCCGTCCATAAATCTCCGGCTCGCGGGTCCCCAGCAGGTTGAGGTTGGGGCCGCTCAGCACATAGATCGGTTTCGACATTGGGCTCCGCCGTCGATTCCGCGGTCTTGTAACGATCGCCGGCAGGGGTCACAAGCGCGCCTGAGAGGAAGGAGCCGCATGAACCTGACCGTCAACGGCGAGGCCCGCAGCTTCACGGGCCTGTCCCACGTGGCCGCCCTGGTGGCGGCGCTCGGCCTCGACGGGCGCAAGGTGGCGGTCGAGCGCAATCTGGAGATCGTGCCGCGATCGGCGTACGAGGAGACGGCGCTGGAAGACGGCGACCGGATCGAGATCGTGCATTTTATCGGAGGCGGCT
>CBJNAS010000558.1:0-2140 GCA_966434565.1 uncultured Phenylobacterium sp. | reverse complement strand
ACAGGCGGCCCAGGATCGGACCGGCAGAGTTCTCCGGCGCGTGGGGCACTGGAGCCATGACACGGATCTCGCCGGCACTTTCGGCGTTGAACGCGATGGTCGAGCCGTCGGGCGACCACAGCGGGCGGCCGTTCTTATAGCTGGGGCCAGTGTCAAAGGTCAGCTGTTCCAAACCTGAACCATCACGGTTGACAGTCCAGACCTGCGCGACGCCGTTGTGGTCGTTGGTGATGAAGGCGATCTTCGAGCCATCGGGCGAAATGGAGGGAGATACTCCATCAATGGTGTTGCCGACCTTGCTATCAAGGCCGGAATAGCCGTTATAGGTCCAGATCCATGCGACACCATTTGTTACCCGCTGGAACACCAGATTGCCGTTCGCACCGCCTTGCGGGACCGAGTCGTGGTCCCCTGGCTTGTGCCCCGCTGAAAGCTTGGTGGGTGTGCCGCCCAGACTGGGGACCTGAAAGAGATCGCCGTCCACCGCGTATACCAGGAGGCTGCCGCCATTCATCCATGTCGGATGGGACAAGCCCGTCAGTCCTGTGGCCACGACTATGAGGTCACTGCCGTCGGACCGGACGCTGATCAACCGGCCGCCTTCGTCCTGGTAGGCGACCCGGCTGCCGTCAGGCGCCCACTCGGCGTCGATGACCTTCTGCGAAGGCATGCCCTCCGCCGAGCTTGTTCCTCCACCTACGAAATGCAGCTGATTGTCCCCGGTCGAAACCGTCAGGCGTCCGTTGAACCCCGGAAACGTATGCGGCGTCGGGTTACTCGCATGCGCCGGCGCCGCCAAAGAAGTGGCTGCGGCGAGGGCGGTCGCGGCGGCGGTGGTGAGCTTCTTCGCGGACACCTTGTTCTCCCCTGAACGTAGATCTGGGTGCTGAGATCCGGTTGGTCAGCCTATCCACCGACGGGGCGGGGGTCTACCCTGCGCGATGTGGTGACTGCCGGGCGCCACGTGGGAGCAGGGCGAGGAGGGTCAGGCCGGCGAGCAGGCCCCAGAAGGGGGCGCCGATGCCGGCGATGGTTATGGCGGAGGCGGTGGTGACGAAGGTGGCGGTCGCCGGTTCGCGGTAGCGGGTGTCGTTGAGGGCTGTGGTGAGGGCGCTGCCGAGGGCGGGGAGGAGAGCGAGGCCTGCGACGCCTTCGATCAGCAAGGGTGGGGCGGCTATGAGTAGTGCGGTCGCGGTGGCGGCTCCCAGGCCGAGGAGGATGTACAGGGCGCCGGCGGTGGTGGCCGCTACCCAGCGGCGGCGGGGGTCGCGGTGGGAGTCGGGACTTGCGGCGAGGGCGGCGGTGATGGCGGCGAAGTTGATCGGGATGCCGCCGAAGGGGGCGGCGAGGGTGCTGGCGGCGCCGGTGCCCATCAGGACTTCGCGGATGGGCGGCTCGTAGCCGTAGCTGCGCATGACCGCGATGCCCGCGAGGTTCTGGGAGGCCATCGTGACGAGGTAGAGCGGGACGGCGAGGCTAATCAGGGTGCCGAGGTCGAAGCGCGGTGTGGCGGTGGTCAGGGTCGGCAGGAGGCCGCCGGAGAAGTGGCCGCGGGTGGAGGGGTCGAGTGCCAGTCCGATGAATGCCGCTGCCAAAGCCGCGGGGACGGCCCACCGCTTCGCGTAGCGACCCAGCACCACCCACACCGCCAGGGGCGGGAGTGCCAGGCGCGGCAGGTGCACGGCGGCCTGGGCCGACTCCAGGCAGATCGGGGCGATGACGCCGGCGAGCATCGCGGCCGATATCGGGGCGGGGATGGCGGCGATCCAGCGGGTCAAGGTACGCGAGAGGCCGGTGACGGCGATGAGGACGCCCGTCACCGCGAAGGCGCCGACGGCCTCGCGGTAGCCGCCGGCGCCGCCGTGGCCGGCGTGGGTGCGGCCGGCGCCGACGCTGACCAGGAGCGCCGCGCCCGGGGTGGACCAGGCGATGCTGATGGGCATCCGGTGCCGGACGCTGAACACGATGGCCGCCACACCCATCAGCACGCATATGGTGAGCAGGCCGGAAGCCGCCTGGTGCGCGGTGGCTCCGACGGCGCGCAGGCCGGCGATCACGACCGCGAAGGAACTGCTGAAGCCGACCAGCGCAGTGACGACGCCCGCGCCGAAGGTGGGGCCGAGCCCGCTGAGGCGACCGG
>CBJNAS010000557.1:0-2143 GCA_966434565.1 uncultured Phenylobacterium sp. | reverse complement strand
AGGATCTGGCCCATGCAGTTGTTGATCTTGTGCGCGCCGGTGTGGTTCAGGTCCTCGCGCTTCAGATAGATCTTCGCCCCGCCGAAGTGGGCGGTGAGCCGCTCGGCGAAATAGAGCGGGCTCTCGCGGCCGACGTAGTACGCCAGGAAGCCGTCGAGCTCGGCCTGGAAGGCGGGGTCCGCCTTGGCCGCCCGGTAGGCCGCGTCCAGGTCGTGGACAAGCGGCATCAGGGTCTCGGGCACATAGCGGCCGCCATAGTCGCCGAAGCGCCCTTGGGCGTCAGGGAAGGCCGAATAGTCGTTCGGGCGGGCTGGGGGGCTGGCGGGCGCGTTCACGAAGCTGCTTCCGAAACTGCCTCTTCTAGGCGCGGCGGACGGCGTCCAGGAACGCCGTGATCAAGGCCGGGTCCTTTAAGCCGGGACCGCGCTCCACGCCAGAGGAAACGTCCACCAGCGGCGCGCCGGCGGCGGCGGCCGCTTCCGCCACGTTCCAGGGATCGAGGCCGCCGGCGAGGAACCAGGGGCGCTGGAACCTGCGCCCGGCCATCAGGCTCCAGTCGAAGGCGCGCCCGGCCCCGCCCGGCAAGGCTGCGTCCTTCGGCGGCTTGGCGTCGAACATCAGATGCTCGACCAGCGGCTCATAGGCGGCGGCGGCGGAAAGGTCGGAGGCCTCGGCCACCGGCAGAGCCTTGATAATACCGCTGCCGGCGCGGACGGCGATCTCGTGGGTGCGCGCCGGGCTCTCCTTGCCGTGCAGCTGGATCAGGTCGGGCCTGAGCGCACGGACGACCTCGTCCACCTGGGCGTCGGCGGGATCGACCATCAGGGCGACCACCTTGGCCCGGTTCCGCACCGGCTCGGCCAGCCGGACGGCGGCGTGCGGCGCCAGGTTGCGCGGGCTGTTCGGGAAGAAGACGAAACCCAGCCAGCCGGCCCCGCCCTCCAGCGCCGCGCGCACGGCTTCGGGGGTGGAGACCCCGCAGATCTTCGCCTTCAGTGTCATCAGGGCGGATTAGGGGGATGGGCGCGGAGGATGCAAGCGAAACGCCCCAGTCCGCTTCGCGGACAGCTCCACCGCTGGAGCGGGGGAGGTGGATCGGCGCGCCAGGGCCGAGACGGAGGGGGTTAGGGAACACGCTCACGCCGCCGCCTGTTGTCGTGCGATCTCTCATGGAGAACCGACATGCCCCTAGCCCAAAGCGCAAGCTCGTTCGGCCGCCTCGCCACGGGCGCCGCGCTCGGCCTGGTCGCGGGCCTCGCCCTGCCGCATGCGCGGAAGGCGGTGATGCAGGGCCCTTCCCTGGGCGCCGGCGACTGGATGGACGCGCTGATCGCCGAACACCGGATGGTGGAGAAGAGCTTCCAGGCCCTGCTCGCGACCCGCGACGACGAGATGGCCAAGCGTGAGATGCTGCTCACCAAGATCGCCTATGCGCTCACCAAGCACGCCATCGAGGAAGAGAACGTCATCTATCCGGCGCTCTCGGAAAATGCGCACGCCGACCAAGCCCACCACCTGATCGAGGAGCACGGCCAGGTGAAGACCTTCATCTACGACCTGCGCCGCATCCCTTCGACCGACGCCGCCTGGATCACCAAGGCCCATGAATTCTGGGCCGCGCTGCAGAAGCACGTGCGTGAGGAGGAGGACGAAATCTTCCCCGCCTTCCGCGGCGCGCTGGGCCGGGACGAAAACACCAAGCTCACCCGGATGATGAACTGGGAAGGGTTCAAGGTGGCGTAACCGCCGCCTCAGTGCCGCGTGGGCCCTTCCTCGCGCCGGCTCTGGGCCTTCAGGAGGTCACGGATCTCGGCCAGCAGGGCTTCCTGCGGCGGCGGAGCGGGCTTCTCTTCCGTCGGCCGCTGGGCTTCCTTGCGGCGGACCATGTTGACGAGCTTGACCATCAGGAACACCACCCAGGCCACGATGAAGAAGCGGATGAGGGTGTTCAGGAAGGCGCCGTAGTGGATCGCCACCGGCTCGGCGTCCTTGGCGCCGGGCGTCGCGGGCTTGAGCACCCATTCCAGGTGCGAGAAGTCGACTCCCGAGAGCAGCAGCCCGACCGGCGGCATCACCACCTGATCGACCAGGCTCTTGACGATGTCGTTGAAGGCCGCGCCGATGATCACGCCGACCGCCAGGT
>CBJNAS010000556.1:0-2149 GCA_966434565.1 uncultured Phenylobacterium sp. | reverse complement strand
CGCCTGACCGGAGGGTCAGGCTCGGGGCCTGAGCGCCCCGCGCCTGTTTTCAATTGAAGAACGCCCGGGGAGGAGGGCGCATGGGTCGGCTGGCCGGGAAATCGATCGTGGCCGTTGGCTGCGCCACTGGAATTGGCGCGGGCGCGACCCCGCTTCTGGCGCGCGAAGGCGCCAAACTCACGCTCGGCGACATCGACGCCGCCGGCGCGGAACGAACGGCGGCGCGGATCCGCGACCTCGGCGGCGACGCCGTCGCGCTGCGCGTGGACATGGCCGTGGAGTCCGAGGTCGCGGCGTTGATCGCCCTCGCGATACGGCGCCATGGCCGCATCGACGGCCTCGCCAACATCGCGGCGGCGACGAACCTGGTGGCGGCGGACAGCGCCGCCACGGTGCTGGACATCGACCTGGATCTCTGGGACCGCAGCATGGCGATCAACGCGCGCGGCTTCCTGCTCACCATGCGCGCGGTCGCTCCGCACATGCTCGAGGCCGGCGGCGGGTCGATCGTCAACATCTCGTCGGTGGGGGCGACCCACCCGCAATCCTTCGCCGGCGCCTACTCCGCCTCGAAGGCCGCCGTCGACGCGCTGACCACGCACGTGGCCGCGGCCTACGGGAAGCGCGGGATCCGCTGCAACGCGATCGCTCCAGGCCCCATCGCTACGCCGGAGAACCAGCAGGCGGCCATGCAGTCCTATTTCGACAGCATGCGGCGGTTCGTGCCCTCGCCAAGGCTGGGCCGGCCTGAAGACATCGGCGCGCTCATCGCCTTCCTGCTGTCGGATGAAGCCGGCTTCATCAACGGCGAGGTGATACGGGTCGACGGCGGCGCGCTTTGCCATGCGCCGTGGTCGGCCGACGTCGGGTTCGGAACCCTCAGCATCGGTTGAGCGCGCGCTCAACTCGAATCCCCGAACGCGATGCGATCGCCTGATCGCATGGCGCCGGCCGGGGCGATGGTCGTGCGACTCGCAGGACCGCAGGCGCTGTCGCCCGCGGGCCCGTTACGTCCCAGCGCATTCGGCGGCTCGGATGAACGCCGAATGCGCATAGGTCTTTGAAATCCGTTCGCTACGCCGAACCGGCGTCCACTTCGAGGGCGAGTGGTCTAGTAGTTGTAGCTGAGTTCGAAGCCGTAGAACCGCGGCTCGCCCACGATGTCGGACATGAAGCCCACCGAGTTGACCAGGACGTACCTGGCCGACACGTAGTTCCTGTTCAACAGATTGGTCGCGAAGAGGGCTGCGCTGACCTTGCTGCCGGCGATGTGGTTCAGCTCGAGACGAGCGTTGACCAGATTGTAGCTGGGCGTCTTGTCGTCCGGCGACCGGGTGGTGTTGTCCTGCAGCCAGTAGCTCGACTGGAAGTAGTAGCTCGCGGTGAAGTGGCCTCGGCCGATGGTTTCCGGCGTCGGCAGGTCGACCGAAACCGTGCCGCCGGCCTGCCAGCGCGAAACGCCGCCGAACTCGGCGACCTTGGTGATGTCGGTGTCGAGCGGGCCGCCGAGCACGGAAGGATAGAGGAACTTGTTGAAATGCGCGTCCGTGTAGGCGGTGAAGGCGCTCAGCTGCAGGCCGCGGACGGGCTCGAAACTGACCTCGCCCTCGACGCCGTTGATGGTCGCCTTCTGCGCATTGACGAAGTTGGTGCCGGTGGTGAAGCCCAGCTGGAAGGGGACCAGGCGCTGGATGTTGCTGTAGTCCTGGTGATAGGCGGCGATGTTGGTCCTCAGGAAGGTGTCGCCGGGATGCCAGTCGAGCTTGGCGCCGACCTCGTAGTCTCGCACGATCTCGGGCGCAGTGATCGTCACCCCTTGGGAGACGATCGCCCGGGTCGACCAGGCGCCGGCGCGATAGCCGAGGCGGTGCGCCACGTAGAGGAGTTTGCCGGGCGCCGGCTTCCAGTCGGCCGACACCGTATAGGTCAGACGCGAGAAGTCGTGGCTCACGTCGATCAGGCAGGTCGTCGGGTTGAAGTGGAACTGCGGCGCCGAGATGCCCGGATCTGTCGCCGGGTTGAACGCGCAGTGCTGGCCCTGGGACGGCACGCCCAGGATCGTCGGCTGCCCCGGCGCGACGCCGATGTTGTAGATGGTTCCGAAGTTGGATTCCCGCGTGTCCCAGGTGTAGCGGGCGCCCGCCGTCAG
>CBJNAS010000555.1:0-2162 GCA_966434565.1 uncultured Phenylobacterium sp. | reverse complement strand
CCGGTCGAGCCGCAGCAGCCGCTCGACATCGGCCTCTTCGAGACCCGCCTGCCGGAGAACCCGAGCATCGTGGTGCCGGATGAGTGAGGGACTCCTTTCTCCCTCCCCGTTATGGGGAGGGGACGACCGCGCAGCGGTCCGGGGTGGGGAAGTCAGCGCCAATCACCAGCCGTCGAGCTTGATCCTCACTTCCCCACTCTGTTCGCCCTTGGCGAGCGGTCCCTCCTCATGAAGGAGAGGGACGTTCGCACAGGCCCGGCCCCCAGCCTCGACGACCTCGCGGCGCTCGCCGCGGCGGCGTTCGCGCGCCTGCCCGCGCCCTTCCGCAAGCTCGCCGGCGAGGTGCTGTTCCGGGTCGAGGACTTCGCCGAGGACGAGGTGCTGGACGAACTCGGGATCGAGGACCCTTTCGAGCTGACCGGCCTCTACCGGGGCGTGGACCTCGCCCGGCGCTCGGTGCTGGACCCTGCGCCCATGCCGCCGATGGTCTTTCTCTACCGCCGCCCGATCCTTGACGAATGGGCCGAGCGCGGCGACCTCGCCCTGGAGGAGCTGGTCGCCCACGTGCTGGTGCACGAGATCGGCCACCATTTCGGTCTCTCCGACGCCCAGATCGCCGAGATCGAATCCCGCGCCTGACTGCGCTATGGCCAAGCTTCGCTTGCGTCGTTATGCAGCGCCTGCTGCGGCGCTCGCGTCCGTTCCACCTGTCACACTGCGTCGGTATCGAAGGCCCATGTCGAAGCGTCTGTTCGTGTCGCTGGGGGCGCTCTGCGCCCTACTCGCCGCCCAGCCGGGGCTCGCCGTCGCCGCGGGGCCAGCGGGCGCCCAGCCCATTCAGAAAATCGAGCTCACCAGCATGATGGGCCGCTGGTACGAGGTCGCCCGGGTCCCGAACCAGCTGCAGCGCGGCTGCACCGGCGCCGCCTCGGACTGGACGCCGACGCATGACGGCTTCGCCGTGGTGCAATCCTGCCACAAGGGCGCGCCGGACGGGCCCGTTTCCGAATGGCGCGCCAAGGCGCGGCCGGCGGACCCCTCCAACACCAAGTTCCGGATGACCTTCTTCGGCGGGCTGATCAGCCAGGAATACCAGGTGCTGGAGCACCGGCCCGCGGAGGGCTGGCTGATCATGTCCACGCGCGACGGCAAGTACCTGTGGCTGATGAGCCAGCGCCCGACCCTGCCGGCGGCGATCAAGGCCGAGGCCATCGCCCGCATCCGCCAGCTGGGCTTCGACCCGGGCCGGCTGGAGTTTCCACTTCCAGCGCGGAGCTGAGCTGCCGTTAACGCCCCCTCAGTCGCCGGAGCCTGTCCTCGGGCCCGCTTTCGCCGGATCCGGGGGGCGACAGCTCCCCCGCAAGCGGTGAAGCATCTTCGCGCCCAGGTCCTCCACCGCGGAGCGGGGAGGTGGCTCCCGCCGCAAGGCGGGAGACGGAGGGGGCGTTCTTTCAGCGTCAGAGGCTTGCGCTCGTGGAACGCATGCGGAACATTGGGCCCGCATGGAGATCTCCGTCACCGTCGTTGCGGCCTCCCGGCCGGAGACCACCGCCCAGGTGACGCGCGGGGCCGCGCGCCTGCTCGCCAACCTCGGCTATGCGCCCCTGGCCGAGGTCACCCTGCCGAACGGCCGGCGCGCGGATCTGATGGCGCTGGGGCCCAAGGGGCAGATCTTCATCGTCGAGGTGAAGTCCGGCGTGGAGGACTTCCGCACCGACCAGAAATGGCGGGAGTACGGCCCCTACTGCGACGCCTTCGCCTTCGCCGTGGCGCCCGAGTTCCCGCGTGAGATCCTGCCCGACGAGCCCGGCCTGATCGTCGCCGACGCCTTCGGCGGGGCGGTGCTGCGCGAGGCGGCCGGCGTCCCGCTCGCCGGCGCAAGGCGCAAGGCGCTGACGCTCGCCTTCGCTCGGCTGGCGGCCATGCGGGCCGCGGGCGTGCAGGCTATCGCGCTGGAATAGCCGCTTCCGCTCGCCGCGCCGACTGCGTATCCAGGGGCAGGGCGGCAAGGGGGATAGCGCATGATGCAGGCGGCGACCGCGGCCTCGATCGCCGCGCGGTTGGACCGGCTGCCGGAATCCAAGGCGGTCTGGCGGCTGATCGTGCTGATCTCGCTGGGCGGCTGCTTCGAGTACTACGACCTCTTCATGACCGCCTATGTC
>CBJNAS010000554.1:0-2167 GCA_966434565.1 uncultured Phenylobacterium sp. | reverse complement strand
CCCCCACCCCTCCTGCCAAACCCCTTTTCCTTGGCCAGGTTTGGCCCCGAGCCCTTCCTTCGCGGGTTCCCCCCCGCCACCCACGACTGGAGGAAGTTCCTGCGGCCCGAGGAGGTGCGCGGCTTCCTGGCGGGCGAGCCGCTGGCCATGGAGGGGCCGTTCGGCCTGGCGTACGATCCGCTGACGGGCCGCTGGTCGCGCTCCGCCGACGTCGACGTCAACTACATGATGGTCGTGAAGCGGCCGATCCTTTGACGCGCGGACGTGCTCCCAAAGTCACGGGACGCCTCGGCCGGCGCCTTTTGCTAAGGCGCTGAGAACCGGGCCTTGCAAGATGCGTTAGCCGCTGCAGGTGACGATGAAGGGCCCGAGGAGTGATGGACAGTGCCGCGTAAACGGCCGAAAGGCGTGCTCGCCATGGGCTGGGCCTGCTTTGAATGCGCAGCCACCGGCCGCGCCGAGCACGCGCCGACCGCGGCGGATTATCCCGACAGCGTGCTCCGGCGCACCAGCTTCATCGCCGGCGGCGGGCACGGCTGGAAGATATCGGCGCTGGAGACCCCGCGGGACAAGCCGGCCCCCTGGAAGATCGTGGTGATAACCGGCGCGCCCTCCTGGGCCGAGTACTGGGCCGAGACCATGGCCGAGCTCCCGCAGGACCGGGAGATGGTGGTGGTCGACCGGCCGGGCTACGCCGCTTCGGAGCCGCTGCATCCGGTGCACGACATCCGCGTCCAGGCCGAGGCGCTTGCGCCCTTGCTGCGGGCCGCGCCGGGGCAGCAGGTGTTGCTGGTGGGCCAGAGCTATGGGGCGGCGATCGCGGCCATCATGGCGGCCGAGAACCCGGGCAAGGTGGCGAGCCTGGTCCTGCTCTCGGGCTTCTTCGGCGAGGCGGGCCCGGTGGCGCGCTGGCTGATCGACATGGGCGGGCGAGCGCTGAAGGTGATCCCGCGCGACCTGCGGCATGCCGTCATGGAGGCGGCCGGCCAGCGGCCGCAGCTGGCGTCCGCTCGGCGCGCCCTGACCCAGCTGACTATCCCGATCCACATGATCCACGGCGAGAAGGACGACTTCGCCCCGATCGAGGTCGCCGAGCGGCTGGCGCGCGAGACGCCGACCCGGCGGCCGATCCGCTTCGTGCGCACGCCGGGCGCGAACCACTTCCTGAACGACGGGCCGGCCGCCGAGCTGATCGCCGCCCTGGAGACCTGCCTGCCGCCGAAGCGGCGCTGGACCCTCCGCCTGCCGAAGCTGCCGAGCTTCGGCCTGCCCAGGCCGCGCGCGCCGGGCTTCCCCGCCTCCGCCGCCGCCACGGCCCCCGCGCAAGCCCAGCTCTGAAGGGCTTCAGCGGGCCATGTAGCCGGTGGCCGCAGCGAAGCCGATCACCACCGCCCAGGGCGGCAGCTTGGCGACGGCCAGGAAGACGTAGGCCGCGATCACCAGCGCCCAGTCTGCCGGCCGCCGCACGGCGCCGGTCAGCACCGGGTCCCACAGCGCTGCGGCGAGCAGGCCGACCACCACGGCGTTCACCCCGCTCAGCGCGCCGCGCGCTTCCGGCTGGGCCTTCAGCCGGTCCCAGAAGGGAAGGACCCCCGCGACGAGCAGCAGGCTGGGCAGAAAGATGGCCGCCAAGGCCACCAGCCCGCCCCGCCAGCCGCCGGCGGCCACGTCCTGGGCCGCGCCGACAAAGGCGGCGAAGCTGAACAGCGGGCCGGGCAGGGCCTGCACCGCGCCGTAGCCGGTGAGGAAGGTGTCGCGGTCCAGCCAGCCGCGGTCGACGATCTCCGACTGCAGCAGCGGCAGCACCACATGGCCGCCGCCGAAGACCAGGGCGCCGGTGCGGTAGAAGACGCTGGCCAGGCCGAGCGTCGGGTCGTCCAGCGCCGCGGCGGCGAACGGCAGGGCGGCGAGCAGGAGGGCGAAGAGCGACAGCGCGGCGATCGATGGGGCGAGGCTGGGCGCGCTTTCGGCCAGGGCGTCGGGCGCCACGGGCGCAGGCGTGTCGCGCAGCAGCCACCATCCGAATCCCGCGCCGGCCAGCAGGGCGCAGATCTGCGCCGCAGGGCCGCCGTGCGCCACCACCAGGCCCGCCGCGGCTCCGATCGCCATGCCGCCACGGATCGGCCCGCGCGCCAGGCTGCCGGCCATGGCGACCAGGGACTGAGCG
>CBJNAS010000553.1:0-2168 GCA_966434565.1 uncultured Phenylobacterium sp. | reverse complement strand
TTCAGCGCCGCGGCCACGGCCACCGCGCTGGTGTCCGAGCCGCCGCGGCCCAGGGTGGCGATGCGGCCGTCGCGGGTGACGCCCTGGAAGCCGGCGATCACCGCGACCTCGCCGCCGTCCAGCGAGGCGGCCAGCTTCTCGGGCGGGATGTCGTCGATGCGCGACTTGCCATGGGAGTCGTCAGCGACGATCGGCACCTGCCAGCCCATCCAGGAGCGGGCGGGCACGCCCATGTTGCGCAGCGTCATGGCCAGGAGGCCGGCGGTGACCTGTTCGCCGGAGGCCACCACCACGTCGTACTCGTCGTCGCTGGCGGGCAGGCCCTGGGCGGCTGCGCCGGCGCCGTCGGTCCAGGCGACCAGCTCGTTGGTCTTGCCGGCCATGGCAGAGACCACCACGGCCACCTTGTGGCCCGCGTCGACCTCGGCGTTCACCAGCCGCGCGACCCGGCGGATGCGCTCCAGGTCGGCCACCGAGGTGCCGCCGAATTTCATCACCAGCCGGGACATCTGGGGTCGGAAGGCTCTGCTGCGGTTCGAAAGGTGGCGCCTTCTAGCGGCGGACGCGGCCCAGCGCAAATGCCGCTTTGTCGGGGCGCACAGCAGGCCTATATAAGTCCATCAGTTACTCTGTTCACGGGAGGTCGGCCGTGCGCGACCCCGTAGCCGCGAATGCCATTGTGGCGAGCGACCGGACCATTTCCGACAAGATCCGCGCTTTGGCGGGGGACGGCTGGTCGCGCAGCGAGATCGCCGATCTCGTGCATCGCAGCTATCAACAGGTGCGCCAGGTGCTGGTGGAGGATGAGCGTCGGGCCGCCCGGGCGTTCGGGCCGCCGCCCTTCGTGCAGCCGGACGTGGACGCCTCGTCGTCGGATGGGATGGCCGAGGAAGCCCTTCGGTTCGGCGCGGTCTGGCGCCTGAGATTGGAACCCGACGGCGCCGTGCGGTTGCCCAGCGCCGTTCAGGCGGCGCTCGGCGTCCGTCCAGGCGGCGTCCTCATCGGCGAGCTGGAGGGCGATTCCCTCAGAATCCTCGGGCCGCGCGCCGCTTGGGAGCGAGTCCGCGCGCGTCTGAAGCTTCCCGCGGCGTCGGAGCGCGACCTCGTGGCGGAGCTCATCGCCGAACGACGCGCCGAAGCCGCGCGGGAAGAGGGCGATGACTGAGTTCGTCCTCGACGCTTCCGCCGTGATCGCCTTCTTGCAAGGCGAGCCGGGCGCCCAGCAGGTCGAGGGGGCGCTATTCGAGGCGGTCCTCTCGGCCGTGAACCTCGTCGAAGTCGCACAATGGGTCATGGAGGTGCGCGGCGAAGCCGCCGCAAGGCTCGAGCTGCAGGGGCTTCCATGCCAGGTCGTGGACTTCGACGAGACCCAAGCGCTGGAAGCGGCGGCGCTGCGACGAACCACGCGCGTCCGCGGCCTTTCCCTCGGCGACCGCGCCTGCCTCGCCCTTGCCAAGCTTCGCGGCCTCCCGGTCCTCACCGCCGACCGCGCCTGGACGCAGGTGGACGCCGGCGTCGAAATCGTGCTGATACGCTGACCATGGAGCCGGCCTCGAAATCCTCCATCGATCCTGCGGACGTCGAGCGCTTCTCGCGCATCGCCGCGGAATGGTGGGATCCCAAGGGCAAGTTCGCGCCCTTGCACCGCTTCAACCCCGTGCGGCTGGCCTTCATCCGCGAGCAGGCGCTGGCGCGCTTCTCGCGCGATCCGGCCGCGCGGCGGCCATTCGAGGGGCTGCGCCTGCTGGACATCGGCTGCGGCGGCGGGCTGCTCTGCGAGCCGATGAGCCGGCTGGGATTTTCGGTGACCGGCGTCGACGCCTCGGAGCGCAACATCGCCACGGCCGCGGCGCATGCGGCCGGGCAGGGCCTGGTCATCGACTACCGCGCCTCGACCGCCGAGCAGCTGCTGGCCTCGGGCGAGGCCGCCTTCGATGTGATCCTCAACATGGAGGTGATCGAGCACGTGGTCGACCCGGGTGAGTTCCTGCGCAGCTGCGCGGCCCTGCTCGCGCCCGGCGGCCTGATGATCGTCGCCACCCTCAACCGCACGCTGAAAGCCCTGGCCCTGGCCAAGGTCGGCGCCGAATACGTGCTGCGCTGGGGGGGGGGGGGTGCCAACAACCGGGGGAAGTGTCTTGGGGCCCAGGGGGGGTGCGGCTTCCTGT
>CBJNAS010000552.1:0-2168 GCA_966434565.1 uncultured Phenylobacterium sp. | reverse complement strand
AACCGCAACCACCTCGACAACCGCCAGCGCCAAGCAACGACCCGACCACCCTAGGAACTGGCGCATGTTCCCCGAGGGAACTGAGGCTCCCGCCGAAGGCGCCGCGCCTTTCACCATGGTTTTAGCTTTTCGCCTGAAAATCGACCATCTCACCGGCCGGCAGCGAAAGAGGCCCTGCCGGTGCCGGGATCGTGAACACGACAACCGGCAGCCGACAGACCAACCTTCGCCACGAACCCCGAGGCCGGCGCCTTTGCCTTGGCGAAGCCGTAATAAAAGCCTGTAAACCACAGACCAACCGCACCCCCATCGCGCGGCCCACACCCCACGACCTGCCGCCAACCCACCGTGAACGGTTCACCGACCCGCCACGCCACCGACCCACCAACCCCATCCCGACTCTAAGCTGCGCACATGACGCCCACCGACCCCCGCTCCGAGCCCGAGACCTCCCAAACCCTCGACCGAGGCATTCGCGTCCTCGCCGCCCTGGCGGACTCGCCGTCCGGGCTGACCGTCGCCCAATTGGCCGAACGCGTGGGTGCGCCGCGGACCGCCGGTTACCGGCTGGTGGCGACGCTGGAGGCGCACGGGCTGGCGCGCAGGGACGCGGAGGGGAGAGTGCATTTGGGGGTGGGGGTGCTGCGGCTCGCGGCGCGGGTGCATCCGCTGCTGCGGCAGGCGGCGGCGCCGGCGCTGCGGCGGCTGGCGGAGGACGTGGGGGCCACGGCGCACCTGACGGTGGCGGAGGGGGCGGACGCGCTGGCGATCGCGGTGGTGGAGCCGACGTGGACGGACTACCACATGGCGTACCGGGTGGGGTCACGGCATCGGCTGGCGCAGGGGGCGGCGGGGAAGGCGATTCTGTTGGGCAGGGCTGCGGCGCAGGACTCTTCGACGCCGACGCCGCAGCCGCAGCCGCAGTACACCGTGAGCGAGGGCGAGTTGCAGCCGGGAGCGCACGGCATCGCCGCCCCGATCCGTGACGTGCCGGGGCTGGAGGCGAGCGTGGGAGTGGTTTCGTTCGCGCCACTGGAGGTGGGGAAGGTGGCGGGGCGGGTGATCCAGGCGGCCGCGGAGGTGTCGGCGGCTTTGCGGTGACCGGACCGGATCAGGACCGGACCGGACTGGGACCGGACCGGATCGGGTGCGGTGACCGGACCGGACCGGATCGGTGCAGTGGCCGGAC
This sequence comes from uncultured Phenylobacterium sp., assembly GCA_966434565.1. Taxonomy (GTDB): domain Bacteria; phylum Pseudomonadota; class Alphaproteobacteria; order Caulobacterales; family Caulobacteraceae; genus Phenylobacterium. Next base: position 979 of record CBJNAS010000552.1, on the reverse strand, counting down.
CAGATCGGGTGCAGTGACCACACCCGACCGGACCACCGCGCGCCTACCGCGGCGTCAGCTCGAAGACCCGCAGCTCCCGCCCGCTGCGTTCGGTGTAGATGTCGTAGGCGGGCCACGTCGCCGTCAGGACCGGCCAGATCGCCTCCCGGTCCGCGCCTTCCAGCAGGCGTGCGGTGACCGGGATCCGCTTGCCCTTGATGGTCAGCGTCGCCTCGGGGTTCGCGATCAGGTTGGCGGACCAGGCCGGGTGGTGTTGTTGCCCCCAGTTCGAGCCGGTCAGGTAGTACTTGCCTTCGTGACCGACGTAGAGGAGCGGCACCGAGCGCTCCTTGCCCGTCTTCCGGCCGGTCGTGGTCAGCAACAGGCCGGTGAAACCGGAAGCGCTCATGCTGCCGAACCTGCCGCGGGTCGCTTTGTAGAGCGCCTTGTCGATGTAGGGGATCGTGCGCTTGCCGATCGCCGGGAACCAGCTCTGGCGTGCGACGAACTGGACCGTCTTCTTCACCGCCTGCGGGGTCATGGCGCGGAGTATGGCATCTGATGCCGCATCAGAAAAGCCTCCTTCCCTTCTGTACCTACTAGTATGTACGATCGGCGCATGGACACAGCGGATCGGCTGATCGAGAGCACAAGAGAACTGCTTTGGGAACGCGGTTACGTCGGCACCAGCCCGAAGGCGATCCAGCAGCGCGCGCGTGCCGGGCAGGGCAGCATGTACCACCACTTCGAGGGCAAGCCGGCGCTGGCGCGAGCGGCCATCGAGCGGACCGCGGCGGAGATGTCCGCCAAGGCCGAGCAGCAGTTCCGGGGAGCCGGAAGCGCGAAGGAACGGCTGGTCGCCTACCTGCGCCGGGAACGCGACGTGCTGCGCGGCTGCCCCATCGGCGGCCTGACGCAGGACCCTGACGTGATGGCCGACCCGCTGCTGCGGGCACCGGTCACCGAGACCCTGGCCTGGCTGCGCGGGCGGATCGCGGAG
>CBJNAS010000551.1:0-2182 GCA_966434565.1 uncultured Phenylobacterium sp. | reverse complement strand
CTTCGATCTTCGACATGTCGAGGATGTCGTTGATCAGGGCGAGCAGGTGCTGGCCAGAGTTCAGGATGTCCTGGGCGTAGTCGCGGTAGCGCGCATCGCCCAGCGGGCCGAACATCCCCGCCAGCATGATCTCGGAGAAGCCGTTGATCGCGTTCAACGGCGTGCGCAGCTCATGGCTCATGTTGGCCAGGAACTCGCTCTTGGCCTGGTTGGCAGCCTCGGCGCGCAGCTTCTCCGCCTCGTACTTGCGGGCGAGCTCGGAAAGCTCCGTCTGGCTGCGCTCCAGGTTGACCACCGCCTTGCGCAGCTCCTCCTCGTTGAGCCGGCGGGCCTCCTCCTGGGCCTTGATGGCGGTGATGTCGGCGGCGGTGACCACCAGGCCGCCCTCGGCCGTACGGCGCTCGGAGATCTGCACCCAGCGGCCGTCGACGAGCTCGGCTTCGCGCACGCCCTTGGCGTCGCCGGGGGCCTGCACCACCTGGCGGATCGCCGCGCGCGCCCGCCACTCGACGTGATCGCGCTGAACGCCGGGCTTCATGAGCTGGGCGTCCAGCCGGAAGAAGCTGCGGTAATTGCGGTTGTACATGACCAGCCGATCGTGCCGGTCCCACAGGACGAAGGCCTCCGAGACGCTCTCGATGGCGTCCCGCAGCCGGCCCTCGGCCGACTGGGCCCGGGCCTGGGCCAGGCGCTCCTCGGTGACGTCGAGGGCCACGCCGATGATCCGCGCATAGCCGCCCTCGGGACTCTGGCCGAAGGCCTCGCCGCGGGCGTCGATCCACACCGGCCGGCCGCCGGTCAGGCTGGGCACGCGGAACGAGACATCGAAGCCGCCGTAGAGGGCGGCCGCGCGCAAGGCGTCGCGCAGGCCGTCGCGATGCCCAGGCCAGACCCGGTCGAGCACCTGCTGGCCATCGACGACGCCGCCCCGCCAGCTGAACAGGGAGGCGGTGACGTCGGACATGAAGATCTTGTCGGTCGCAAGATCCCATTCCCAGATGCCGCAGCGCGCGGCCTCCACCGCCAGGCGAAAGCGGCGCTCGGATTCGATGTAGGCGGCATATGCCCGCTCCATGCGCCGCGCCTCGCGCAGCAGCAGCAGGCCGACGGCGAAGGCGACGACCAGCGGGACGCCTACCCAGAGCAGCTGGACGTAGCGTGGGGCCGTGGCCTGGAACCGCATCAGGGCGGCGTCCGTGTAAACCGTCAGCAGCAGCAGCCCGGCCAGGATGGTGATTCGCGCGAACCGCTCGGTCGGCGGGCGCTCCGGCGCAGACGGCTTGGCCCGCGAGCCGCCGTGCTCGGCGATCGCCGGCGTGGAGTCGGCTGCGCTCTCGCTTCTGCCCAAAAGACCGCCGCTCCCGTGACGCCGCCGCGTGAGTCGCCTGCGGGCGAAGCGGAGCTTAACTTCGAGTAGAGAGTCCGTCACCAGACCAAGCATGGCCGTGAGGCCTCAGGCCTTGGGCAGCACCAGAGCCACGCGCAGGCCGGGGCCCAGTTCGCCCAGCTTGCCCGGCCCTTCGTCCAGTTCCAGGCGCCCGCCATGCGCCTCGGCGACGGCGGCGACCAGCGAGAGGCCGAGCCCCGCTCCCGGCTGATTGCGGCTGTTCTCCAGGCGCACGAAGCGCTCCACCACCCGCTCGCGGTCGGCGGCAGGCACGCCCGGGCCGGTGTCGGTCACCGAGGCCTCGACCTCGCCGGAGGAACGGCGGCGCACGCGCAGCATGATGGCGCCACCGGCGGGGGTGTACTTCACCGCATTGTCGAGGATGTTGGCGAGCGCCTGGGCCAGGAACTCGCGGTTGGCGCGCACCGCCAGGCCACGGACGAGCTCGGAGCCGAACTCCACGCCCTTGTCCTCGCACAGCGGCTGGTACAGCTCGGCCATGTCCGCGGCGAGTTCGGCGGGGTCGAAGACCGTGGGATCCGGGGCGGCGCCCGCGGCCTGCAGGCGGGCGATGGCCAGCACGGCGGCGAAGGTCTTGAGCACGCCGTCGGTGTCCTCCAGCGCCTGGGCGAGCGCCTGCTCGGGATCGCCGCGCCCGGCCTCCACGTCGAAGAAGGCCGCTTCCAGGCGGGCGCGCAGGCGGGTGAGCGGGGATCGGAGGTCGTGGGCGATGGCGTCGCCGGCGTGCCGGTGGCCGGCCATCGAGCGCTCCAGCCGGTCGAGCATCTCGTTCAG
>CBJNAS010000550.1:0-2182 GCA_966434565.1 uncultured Phenylobacterium sp. | reverse complement strand
CGCGGGCCCCAGGAGCGGTCGCGGTAGCCCAGGGCGTTGATCTGCAGCTCGCGGTCGCCGATGCGCACCTGGCCGGTCATGCGCCCGGCCACCTCGAAATGGTGCGCGGTTCCGTCGGGCATCGGCGGCCCGTTCACCAGGGCCACATAGTCGTACCGCGGGTGGAAGTCCTCGAACCGCAACGAGGCCTCGCAGTCCGGAAACTCGGCGCGGATGGCGAGGCTGTCCAGGTCGACACGCAACTCGCGGCCCCAGCCCATGTGGGTCTCGCCCCGGTCGCCGGGCCGCATCTCGACCCCGGTGACGTTGGAGCGGAACCGCAGGCCGTCGCGGGTGAACACGCCGAAGCAGGAATTCAGCGCGCCAGCGACCGGTTCCTGGCCCAGACGCCAGAAGCCGCCCACACCCTGGTCGAGGTCGTGCCAGACGAAGAGCGAGCTTTCCTGGAAGGTGGGGTCATTCGACGGCGTGTGGGGACAATCGTCGACGTCCGGGAAGAACGGAATGTCGGCCATGATTTGCTCGCTTCCCTCGGCTTGCGCCGTATATGAACAAGGCGGGAGGACAATAGCAAAGAGATGTCGATTGCAGTGCGACGAGACCCCGCGGCGGTGCGCGCCGCGCTGATCCCCTGGCTGCGCGAACGTTTGCCGGAGGCGTCCGACATCGAACTGCCGCCGCTCGTGCGGCCGGAAGGCGGCGCCTCCAGCGAGACCCTGCTGATCGAGGCGCGGATCACCGAGGGCGGCCGCGCCCGGACCGAGCGGTGGGTGCTGCGCATTCAGGCGACGGACTTCCAAGTCTATCAGGACCCCGCGGTCGAGCGACAGTTCAAGACGCTCGTCGCCCTGAGGCAGGCCACCGACGTGCCGGCGCCGCGTGCACTCTGGTACGAGGACGACCCCTCCACCCTGGGCGCGCCGTTCTTCCTGATGGAACGAGTGGAAGGCCGCGCCCCCGACCAGATGTATCACAGCGCCGGCGTGCTGGCCGAAGCGACCCCCGCGGCGCGGGAGGCCATGTGGCTGTCCGGCGTCGAGAACCTCGCCCGCATCCACCGCGCTCCCGTCGAACCCTTCGCCTTCCTCGATCGGCCGGCGCTCGGCGCCACCGGGCTGGACCAGGAGATCGCCGCCTGGGAGGCCTATCGCCTTTGGGCGCGCACCCCCGCGCACCCGACGCTTGAGCGGGCGCGCCGCTGGCTCGCCGACCACGCGCCGGCCAGCCGCGGAACGGGCCTGGCCTGGGGGGACGCGCGGCTCGGCAACCTGCTGTTCCGGGACGAGGCCTGCGTGGCGGTGCTGGACTGGGAGACGGTGTCGCTGGGCGGTGCGGAGACCGACCTCGGCTGGTGGCTCTACTACGACTGGTCGATCACGGAGGGGGCGGGCGTGCCGCGGCTCGAGGGCCTCGGCGGGCCCGAGCAAACGCTCGCGGCCTGGGAAGGCTTCGCCGGCCGCAAGGCCGAGGCGATGGAGTGGCACGAGGCTTTCGCGACCTTCCGCTTCGCCATCATCAGCGAACGGGCGATCGCCCTGACCGAAGCAGCCGGCGGGCGCCTGCCGATCACCTCCGGCGACGGCAACCCGGCGGTCCGGCGACTGGCGCAGCTGATCGCCTGAGCCGCTGGCCAGCCGCTCAGGCGCCGGCGCGTAGCGGACGGAAGAAGGCGCGAAGCTCCTGGACGAACAGCTCCGGCTGTTCCGCCGGGCCGAAGTGGCCGCCTCTCGGCATCACGCTCCAGCGCCGCAGGTCGACCTTCGCCGCCATCGCCGCGCGGGGCGCGAAGGTCACGTCCTTGGGAAACAGGGCGTAGCCGGCGGGCGCTTCGACGACCGGCGTGCGGTCGTGGGTGAGCGGCGTGGTCATGCCGCCGCCCGTCCCGCTGAAATGTTCGAAGTAGAGCCGCAGCGAGGTGGCGATGGTCCCGGTCAGCCAATAGATGGAGGCCAGGGTGCAGAGGTCGTCGCGGTCGAACACCGTCAGCACATCGCCGCCGCAGTCGCTCCAGGCCTGCCGCCGCTCCCAGAGCCAGGCCGCCGTGCCGATCGGGGAATCAGCCAAGGCGTAGGCGAGCGTCTGCGGATCGCGGCTATGGGCCGTGATGTGGCTGATGATCAGCGGAAACGCCTCGGCGTTGCGCTGCGCCATCCACTGCTCGTCCGGCGCGAAGTCGGCGGGC
>CBJNAS010000549.1:0-2183 GCA_966434565.1 uncultured Phenylobacterium sp. | reverse complement strand
TCAAGCAGCAGAAGCGCCGCGAGACCCTGATCGCCTTCGCCGACCAGATCCGCCTGTCCCGCGAGCTGGTGCGCCTGGACTGCGACACCCCCCTGCCCTGCCCCATCGACGAGCTGGCGGTGGACGACCCGGACGGGCCGGTGCTGGCCGAGTTCCTGGAGCGCATGGAGTTCCGGACGCTCGCCCGCCGGGTCGAGGCCCACGGCAAGGGCCCCGGCGCCGAGACACCCAGGCCCGAGGCCAAGGCGCCGGAGCCGCCGAAGCACGGCGCGATCGACGTCGCCGCCTACCAATGCGTCCGCGACATCGCCACCCTGGAGGCCTGGATCGCGAGGGCGCGCGAAACGGGGATCGTCGCCTTCGACACCGAAACCGACGCGCTCTCCTCCTCCAGCGCCGACCTCTGCGGCGTCTCGCTGGCGGTGGCGCCGGGCGAGGCCTGCTACATTCCCGTCGGCCACTGCGAGCCGGAGGGCCTGCAGCTCGAGGCCGCCCAGGACCTGGAGCAGGTCCCGCTCGACGAGGCGCTGGCCCGGCTGAAGCCGCTGCTGGAGGACCCCTCGGTGCTGAAGGTGGCGCAGAACGCCAAGTACGACATGGCCGTCCTCTCACGCTACGGGATCGAGGTCGCGCCCATCGAAGACACCATGCTGATCAGCTTCGTGCTGGAGGCCGGGCTGCACAAGAGCCACGGCATGGACGAGCTCTCCAAGCGCTGGCTGGGCCACGAGCCGATCAGCTTCAAGTCCGTGGCCGGCGCCGGCAAGGCGCAGAAGAGCTTCCGGCACGTGGGGCTGGCGGACGCGACCTGCTACGCCGCCGAGGACGCCGACGTCACGCTGCGGCTCTGGGAGCACCTGCGGCCTCGCCTGGCGCACGAGGGCCTGCTCACCGTCTACGAGACCCTCGAGCGGCCGCTGCCGCGGGTGCTGGTCGAGATGGAGCTGGCCGGGGTGAAGATCGACCCCGAGCAGCTGCGCCTGCTCTCCAACGACTTCGGCGTGCGCATGGCCGAGCTGGAGGCCGTGGCCCACCGGCTGGCCGGGCGGCCGTTCAACCTGGGCTCACCGAAGCAGATCGGCGAGGTGCTCTACAAGGAGATGGGGCTCTCGTCCGGCCGGATGACCGCCACCGGCGCCATGTCGACCGACGCCTCCATGCTGGAGGACCTGGCCGCCCAGGGCCATGAACTGCCGCGCGTGCTGCTCGACTGGCGCCAGCTCTCCAAGCTCAAGGGCACCTACACCGATGCGCTGACGGCCGCGGTGTCGGAGAGGACGGGTCGCGTGCACACCTCCTTCTCGCTGGCGGCGGCCACCACCGGGCGCCTCGCTTCCTCCGATCCCAACCTGCAGAACATCCCGGTGCGCACCGAGGAAGGCCGCAAGATCCGCCGCGCCTTCATCGCCGAGCCCGGCCATGTGCTGATCAGCGCCGACTACAGCCAGATCGAGCTGCGGCTCCTGGCCCACATCGGCGACATCCCGCAGCTGAAGCACGCCTTCCGCGAGGGGCTCGACATCCACGCCATGACCGCCTCGGAGATGTTCGGCGTGCCGGTCGAGGGCATGCCGTCGGAAGTGCGCCGGCGGGCCAAGGCCATCAACTTCGGCATCATCTACGGCATCTCGGCCTTTGGCCTCTCCAACCAGCTCGGCATCCCGCAGGACGAGGCCGGGGCCTACATCAAGACCTACTTCGAGCGCTTCCCCGGCATCCGCGCCTACATGGACCGGATGAAGCAGGAGGTCCGCGCGACCGGCTTCGTCACCACCATCTTCGGCCGGCGGGTGAACATCCCGGCGGTGAAGTCGAAGTCGGTGGCGGAACGCGCCTTCGGCGACCGCGCGGCGATCAACGCGCCGATCCAGGGCGCGGCCGCCGACGTGATCCGCAGGGCCATGGCGCGCATGCCGGCGGCGCTGAAGGCCGAGGGCCTGCGGGCGAAGATGCTGCTGCAGGTGCACGACGAGCTGGTGTTCGAAGCCCCGCAGGACGAGGCCGAGGCGGTGATCGGCGTCGCCAAGCAGGTGATGGAACGCGCGCCCGAGCCCGCCGTGGCGCTCTCCGTGCCGCTGGAGGTCGAGGCCCGCGCCGCGGCCAACTGGGACGACGCGCATTGATTTGATCACACGTCTGCGCCGAACGCCCCCTCCGTCTCCCGCCTTGCGGCGGGAGCCACC
>CBJNAS010000548.1:0-2190 GCA_966434565.1 uncultured Phenylobacterium sp. | reverse complement strand
GCCTCGGCGCTGAAGTGGTCGGGCGCCTTCATCTGGGCCTGCAAGAACTACGACGGCGACGTGCAGTCCGACCAGGTCGCCCAGGGCTTCGGCTCGCTGGGGCTGATGACCTCGGTGCTGGTCACGCCGGACGGCAAGACCATGGAGGCCGAGGCCGCCCACGGCACCGTCACCCGCCACTTCCGCCAGCACCAGCGCGGCGAGAGCACCTCGACCAACTCGATCGCCTCGATCTTCGCCTGGACGCGCGGCCTCGACCACCGCGGCAAGCTCGACGGCAACGAGGCCCTGGTCAAGTTCGCCCACACGCTCGAGAAGGTCTGCGTCGACACCGTCGAGAGCGGCTTCATGACCAAGGACCTGGCGCTGCTGGTCGGCGACGAGCAGGGCTGGCTGACCACCGAGGGCTTCATCGACAAGGTCGCCGTGAACCTCGAAAAGGCGCTGGCGCCCGCCTGAGCCCAACGCAAGAGCCCAAGACGCCCGCCGCGGGAGACTGCGGCGGGCGTTTTTGGTTCAGGAACCACGGGTTCGATCCTGCCGAAGCTCAGCCCGCCAGCGCCGCCTTGACCGCCGCCAGGCCGTCGCCGGCCTTGCTGCCGTCCGGCGCGCCGCCCTGGGCGAAGTCGGGCCGCCCGCCGGCCCCCTGGCCGCCCATGGCCTGGACGGCGGCCTTGGCGAGGTCCACGGCGTTGAAGCGGCCTTGCGCCGCGCCGGTGACGGCCACGGTCACCGCGGCCTTGCCCTCGGCCGCGCCGACCAGGGCGATCACCCCGTCCGGCAGCTGCTTCTTGAATTCCTCGGCGATCGGACGCAGGTCCTTGCCGCCGACGCCGTCCATGACGCGGGCCATCACCTGGACCCCGCCGATCTCCTCCGGCCCGGCGGCCGATCCGCCGCCCCCGCCCATGGCGAGCTGGCGCTTGGCCTCGGCGAGCTCCTTCTCCAGCTTGCGGCGCTGGGCCTCCAGCGCCTCGACGCGGGCGGCGACCTCGGTCACCGGGACCTTGAACTGCTCGGCCAGCCCCTTGGCCACGGCGGCCTGCTCCAGCAGCCATCGGCGCGCGGCCTCGCCGGTCAGCGCCTCGATGCGGCGCACGCCGGCGGCTACGCCCTGCTCGGCGACAACCTTGAAGAGGGCGATGTCGCCGGTGTGCGCGACGTGGGTGCCGCCGCACAGCTCGACCGAATAGCTCCCCTCCCCGGCCAGCGCCCGGCCGAGCGTCAGCACGCGCACGCTCTCGCCGTACTTCTCGCCGAACAGCGCCATGGCGCCCTTTTCGATCGCCTCCTGCGGCTTCATCAGCCGGGTCTCGGCCGGCAGGTTCTGGCGCACCACCGCGTTCACCTCGGCCTCGATGCGGTCGATCTCGTCCGCGCTCAGCGGCTGGCCGTGGCTGAAGTCGAAGCGGATCCGCTCGCCGTCGACCATCTGCCCCTTCTGGGTGACGTGCGGCCCCAGCACGTTGCGCAGCGCCGCGTGCAGCAGGTGGGTGGCGGAGTGGTTGGAGCGCGTCGCCGCGCGGCGCCCGGCGTCGACCGCCAGCCGCACCCGCGCGCCGGGAACGAGCTCGCCCTGAAGGATCTCCAGCGCGTGGACGTGCAGGTCGCCGGCCTGCTTCAGCACGTCGAGCACCCGCGCCCGACCGGTGCTCCCATCGGCCATGGCCCACTCCGCCTCGCCCTGGTCGCCCGCCTGGCCGCCGCTCTCGGCGTAGAAGGGAGTGCGGTCGAACAGCGCCTGGACGCGCTGGCCGGCGCCGGCGTGCGCCACCTCCTGGCCGTCCGCGGCCAGCACCAGCAGCTCGCCCACCGCCTCGACGGCGTCGTAGCCCAGGAAGTCGGTCGGCCCGAGCCGCTCGCGGATGGCGAACCACTCGGCGGCGGCCGCCACCTGGCCCGAGCCGGTCCAGTTCTCCCGCGCCATCTCCCGCTGGCGGGTCATGGCCGCGTCGAACCCCTCGGTGTCGACGGTCAGCCCCTTGGCGCGCACGGCGTCCTGCGTCAGGTCCAGCGGGAAGCCGTAGGTGTCGTAGAGCTTGAAGGCCGTCTCGCCCGGCAGCACGTCGCCCTGGCTCAGCCCGGCGGTCGCCTCGTCCAGCAGGCTCATGCCGCGGCCGAGCGTGCGGCGGAAGCGCTCCTCCTCCTGGCGCAGGGTGTCGACGATGGCGTGCTCGGCGCGCCGCAGCT
>CBJNAS010000547.1:0-2193 GCA_966434565.1 uncultured Phenylobacterium sp. | reverse complement strand
TATGGGCGTTTCGTCTCGCGCCGGTCGCTGCAGGTCGTGCCCGCCAGCGATGGCGGCCGCCGCCGAGGCTGGCGGGAGGCGTCCCGGGCCGTGACGGCGCGAGCTGAGCGGGGTGCGAGGGCCGGGCGGTGGCTGGTTTTCGCGGGCGCGGTGACGCCGGGCGTAGGCGGTCCGGCGCCGCGGCCGAGGGGCGATGGCGGGGCTGGCGCAGAGGTGTCGGCCGAGCGGCGGTCATGAGCTGTCCATCCAGAGCGGGGCGACGCCGGCGGTGCGCGGCAGTCGCCCGCGGGCGAAGATCTCGATGATGCGCATCTGTCCGCCGCAGCAGCGGCAGGCGGGCGGCGGTGTGGTCTCCGGCGCCGCCGGTTCGGCGGCGCGCTCGACGGGCGCCGCGGGCGCGTCCGTCTCGGCGGTGATCAGCGCCCGCAGCGCGTCGAGGTCCGGGGCGCGCGGCCCCTTGGCCAGCAGCCCGTAATGGCGGATCCGGTGGAAGCCGGTGGGCAGCACGTGCAGCAGAAAGCGCCGCAAAAACTCCGCCGGGCTGAGGCCCATGGTCTTCATCGTCACCGCCCCGGTGCTCGGATCGGCGGTCCTGTAGTCCTTCCAGCGGAAGCGCACGGCGCGGTCGTCGAGGCTGACGAGCCGGCTATTGGCGATGGCGACGCGGTGCGTGTAGCGGGCGAGATAGGCGAGCATCGCGGCCGGCCCGCCGAAGGGCGGCTTGGCGTAGACCACGTATTCGGTCCGCCGGAGCGGCGCCAAGTACTTGGCGAAGGCGTCGGGGTCCGCCAGGCGGGCGAGGTCGCCGAAGAAGCTCAGGCGTCCCTTCGCGTGGGCGGCGGCGAGCGTCTCCAGGAAGCGTCGGCGGAAGAGCCGCGAGAGCACGCGGACCGGCAGGAAGAAGCCCTTGCGGCAGCCGATCCAGCGCTGGCCATCGGGGGAGAGCCCGCCGCCGGGCACGATGCAGTGCACGTGGGGATGGTGGGTCAGCGCCGAGCCCCAGGTGTGCAGCACCGCGATCAGGCCGATCCGGGCGCCCAGGTGCTTGGGGTTGGCGGCGATGGTGGTCAGCGTCTCGGCGGCGGCCTTGAAGAGCAGGTCGTAGACCACGGCCTTGTTCTGGAAGGCGACGACGGCGAGCGGCGCCGGCAGGGTGAAGACGACGTGGAAGTACTGCACTGGCAGCAGGTCGGCCTCGCGCTCGGCGAGCCAGGCCCTGGCCGCCGCGCCCTGGCACTTCGGGCAGTGGCGGTTGCGGCACGAGTTGTAGTTCACCGCCAGGCGCTGGCAGTCGTCGCAGCGCGCGACGTGGCCGCCGAGCTCGGCGGTGCGGCAGGCCTCGATGGCCGACATCACCTTCAGCTGGCCCAGGCTCAGATGGCCGGCGTGGGCCTGGCGGAAGGCCTCGCCGTGGGCGCGCAGGATGTCGGCCAGCTCCAGCGCTGGCCGCAGCACGGCGCCGGCCTCAGGCCGGCGGCGGCTTGAGGTGCGCGAGCGGGCTCTTCACCGCGCCGAGCGTCTTCAGCGCCACACGGGTGTAGATCGCCGTCGTGTCCAGCTTCTTGTGGCCGAGCAGCACCTGGATGACCCGGATGTCGGTCTTGCGCTCGAGCAGGTGGGTGGCGAAGGAGTGCCGCAGCATGTGCATCGAGACCGGCTTGTCGAGCGCCGCGGTCCTGGCGGCCGCCTTGCAGGCGCGGTCGAGCTGGCGGGTGGTGATCGGCTGGGCCGGATCGCGGCCAGGGAACAGCCAGCCGCGCGGCCTGGCCGTCCGCCACCAGCTGCGCAGCAGCTCCAGCAGGTCGGGTGAGAGCATCACGTACCGGTCCTTGCGGCCCTTGCCCTGCTCGACGCGGATCAGCATGCGGGCGCTGTCGATGTCGCCGACCTTCAGGTGGACGATCTCCGAGACCCGCAGGCCGCAGCCATAGGCGATGCTGAGCGCGGCCTTGTGCTTCAGGCTCGGCGCGCAATGGAGCAGCAGCGCCACCTCCTCGGGGCTGAGCACGACCGGCAGGCGCTGGTCCTTGCGCACCCTGGCCAGCCGCTCGCCGAACCCCGGCCTGCAGAGCGTCACCCTGAAGAAGAAGCGCAGCGCCGAGACCGCCACATTCATCTTCGCGGGCGTGCAACCCTCGGCCGCCAGCTGCAGCTGGTAGCGCCGCAGGTCCTCCGGCTCGGCCTGGTCCGGCG
>CBJNAS010000546.1:0-2198 GCA_966434565.1 uncultured Phenylobacterium sp. | reverse complement strand
TGGTGCGGCTCGCGGAAGAAGCGGGTGACGTTGGTGGTCAGCGCCACGATCATCTTCTGGCGCTCGTCCATCCCGTCCTTGCCAGTCACCAGGGCGCAGTAGTCGCGGAAGCTCTCCAGACCCAGGGCGCGCAGGCGCTTTGCCAGCCGGGAGTAGACCAGCGTCGCCTTGCTCTCCGGCAGGGCGATGCCGGCCGCGGCGTGCAGCGCCGTCGCGATGGTGCGGAAATCCTCCGCCGTGTAGGCGAACTCGCCCTCCACCAGCTGATCGCGGCGGCTCGGGCCCGGGGGGAGGGTGAGGGAGACCGTCATGCGGCGTGATCGAGCTCCCGGTCCGGCAGCACGCGGTCGAGAGAGATGAAGCTGACCATGCGGCCTTCGATCGCCAACAGGCCGCGCACGAAGGTGCGCACCATCTCGGAGGCGACGTCGGGCGTCGGCTGGATCATGCCGTCGGTCACGGTCAGGATGTCGGAGACCGCGTCCACCAGCAGGCCGACCACCTGGTTCTGCACCTGGGCGACGATGATCACGTGGCGGGCGGTGGGGTCGGCGGCGCCGAGGCCGAGGCGGGCGCCCAGGTCGACGATCGGCAGCACCGCGCCGCGCAGGTTGATCACGCCGCGGACGAAGGGCGGCGCCTGGGGCAGCGCCGTCGCAGGCGTCCAGCCGCGGATCTCGCGCACCTCCATGATATCGACGCAGAACTCCTGGGCGCCGATCCGGAAGGAGATCAGCTCCCGGCCCAGGTTTCCGTGGTTGGCGGCGTCGCTCATGGTCTACTAGCCCGCTTGCAGGAGCCTGGGGGCCTCGGCCGTGCGCGAGGCCGCCACCAGGGCGTCAATGTCGAGGATCAGGGCGACCCGGCCGTCGCCCAGGATGGTCGCCGCGGCAATGCCCGGCACCCGCCGGTAGTTCGCCTCCAGGCTCTTGATCACCACCTGGCGCTGGCCCTGGATGGCGTCGACCAGCAGCACCGCGCGGGCCCCGCCCTCGGCCTCGATGAGCAGGGCGACGGCCTGCTCGGCGTCGAGCGGCTCGGCGCGGTAGCCGAGCGCCAGGCCGACGTCGACCAGCGGCACGTACGAGCCGCGGATGGAGATCACCCTGGCGCTCTCGCCCAGGCTGTGCACGTCGGCGCGCTTCGGCTGCAGGGTCTCGATGATCGCGGTCAGTGGCGCCACCAGGGTCTGCTGGCCGGCGGTGACCACCATGCCGTCGAGCACCGCCAGCGTCAGCGGCAGGCTCATGGTGAAGGTCGAGCCGAGGCCCGGGCGCGAGGCGATCGAGATGCGCCCGCCCAGCTCCTGGATCGAGCGCTTGACCACGTCCATGCCGACTCCGCGGCCGGAGATGTCGGAGATGGCGCTGGCGGTCGAGAAGCCGGGCAAGAAGATCAGGTTGTCGATCTCCTCGTCGGTCAGGCTCGCGTCGACGGCGACCAGCCCCTTGTCGATCGCGATCTGCTTGACCCGCTCGCGGTTGATCCCGCCGCCGTCGTCGGCGACCTCGATGACGATGCGGCCCGATCGGTGCAGGGCCTGCAGCTTGACCACCCCTTCCGGGTTCTTGCCGGCGGCGATCCGCTTCTCCGGGCTCTCCAGCCCATGGTCGATGGCGTTGCGGATCATGTGGGTGAGCGGGTCGGTCAGCTTCTCGATGACCGTCTTGTCGACCTCGGTGCCCTCGCCCTCGGTGACCAGGCGCACCTGCTTGCCGGTGATGCTGGCGACTTCGCGCACCAGCCGCGGCATGCGCTGGAACACCGACTTCACCGGCTGGGCGCGGATGGCCATGACGCTGTCCTGGATCTCGCGGGTGAGCTGCTCGAGCTCGTCCAGGGCGCCGGCGATGTTGGTGGCGCGCGCGATCCCCGCCTCGTTGACCCGGGCGGCCAGCATCGCCTGGTTGATGACCAGTTCGCCCACCAGGTCGATCAGCCGGTCGACCCGGTCGAGATCCACGCGGATGGTCGGCGCCGTCGCGGCGGCGGCCGCCTTGCCGGCCTCGGCGCGCGCATTGGCGGCCGGCGGGATCGCAGGGGCGACAGCGGCCGGGGCCGGCGGCGGGGGAGCGGAGATTTCCGGAAGGGCGACCTCGGCGAGTGGCGTCTCGACTATGGCCGCCTCCTCCTCCACCGCCGTCTCCGCCTCCGCTGCCGTCTCCGCCACTGCCGATTGGGCCATGCTGATCAGGGCG
>CBJNAS010000545.1:0-2199 GCA_966434565.1 uncultured Phenylobacterium sp. | reverse complement strand
GTGGCGGTGGGCGTGGCGGCGGTGTTCATGGAGACCCATCCGGACCCGGACCGCGCGCCCTCCGACGGGCCCAACATGGTGCCGCTCAGCCAGTTCGAGGGCCTGGTGGCCGAGCTCCTGGAGTTCGACGCGCTGGCCAAGCGGCGAGCGGCTTCGTCAGGCCAATAGAAGCCGAAAGGCGAACCCCCCTCAGTCCGCTTCGCGGACAGCTCCCCCGCATTGCGGTGGAGCATCTTGGCGCTTCGGTCCTCCACCGCAAAAGCGGGGGGTGGCTCGGCGCGAAAGCGCCGCGACGGAGCGGGCGTTTCGGGCGTGCCGCTTGACCCGGCGACCGACGCGCCGCAGAGGCTAAAGGCGTGATGGATCTGTCCGCCCTGCAGCACCTCCTCGGCCTGGTGTCCGGCCGCCGCGTGGCCTGCGTGGGCGACCTGATGGTCGACCGCTTCGTCTATGGCGACGTGAGCCGCGTCTCCCCCGAGGCGCCGATCCCAGTGCTGCGGCGCGCGCGCGAGCTGGTGATGCTGGGCGGGGCGGGCAATGTCGCGCGCAACGTCGCCGCGCTCGGCGGCCAGGTGGCGCTGGCCGCCCTGGTGGGCGCGGACGGGGAGGGCCAGGAGGCCTTGCGCCTGGTCGGCGAGCAGCCGGGGGTCGAGGGCTTCCTGGTCGCCGACCCGGCGCGGCCGACCACGCTGAAGACGCGCTTCGTCTCCGGCGGCCAGCAGCTGCTGCGCGTCGACCTGGAGGAGAGCCGTCCGGTGGCCGGCGAGGCCGAGCAGCGGCTGATCGCGGCGATCCGCGAGGCGGCCGCGCATGGCGGCGCCATCCTGCTCTCCGACTACGGCAAGGGCGTTGTCACCGATGCGGTGATCGCCGCCTGCCGGGACGCGGCGGCTGCGACCGGCGCCCGGGTGGTGGTGGATTCCAAGGCCCGCTCCTTCGCCCGCTACGGCGCGGTCGACCTGATCAAGCCGAACGCCGCCGAGCTGGCCCACGCCACCGACCGGCCGACCGCGACCGACGCCGAGGTGGAGGCCGCGCTGGCCCGCGCGCTGCAGCTCTGGGAGACGCGCGCCATCCTGGTCACCCGCGCGGCCAAGGGCGTCTCCCTGGCGGTCCGTGGCGAGCCGGTGCGCCATTTCCCGACCCAGCCGCGCGAGGTGTTCGACGTCTCCGGCGCCGGCGATACGACGCTGGCCGCGCTGGGCCTGGCGCTGGCCGCGGGCGCCGCCATCGAGGAGGCGATCGGCTTCGCCCAGCTGGCGGCCGGTGTCGCCGTCTCCAAGGTGGGCACGGCCGTGGTCACGCCCGAGGAGCTGGTCGAGGCCGAGATCAGCGCCCACCTCGCGCCGGCCGAGGCCAAGGTCGCCACCCTGCAGCGGATGGTCGAGGAGGTCGCCCGCTGGCGCGCCAAGGGCCTGCGCGTGGGCTTCACCAACGGCTGCTTCGACATCCTGCACAAGGGCCATGTGGCCTATCTGGCGCAGGCGCGCAGCTGGTGCGACCGGCTGATCGTCGGGCTCAACTCGGATTCCTCGGTGCGGGCGCTGAAGGGCGAGGGCCGGCCGGTCAACGACCTGGAGTCCCGCGCCCTGGTGCTGGCCGGCCTGGGCTGCGTCGACCTCGTCGCGCCGTTCGAGGAGGACACGCCCATCCGCCTGATCGAGGCGGCCAGGCCCGATGTGCTGGTCAAAGGCGCAGACTACGCGGAAGATCAGGTGGTGGGCGCGGATCTGGTGAAATCCTGGGGCGGGGAGGTGCGGCTGGCGGAGCTGGTCGACGGCTATTCCACGACCGCCGCGATCGCCCGGATGACCAAGGGCAAGGCCCGGAAGGAGCAGGCATGACCCGCAGGATCGCCTTCGTCACCGGAGGGGCGGGCTTCATCGGCTCGAACATCGCAGCCAGGCTGGCGGAGGACCGCGACCTGGACGTGGTGGTCTGCGACCGGTTGCGCGAGGCAGACCTCGGCAAGTGGCGCAACATCGCCAAGCACCCGATCGGCGACTTCGTCGCGCCGGAGGCGATGTTCGACTGGCTTGAGAGGCGCTGGCGCGACGTCGAGGTGGTCATCCACATGGCCGCGGTGTCCTCCACCACCGAGCCCGACGCCGACAAGATCGTCCACTCCAACTTCACCCTCTCGCGCGACCTCTTCCGCTGGTGCGCCGACC
Source organism: uncultured Phenylobacterium sp. (assembly GCA_966434565.1). Classification (GTDB taxonomy): domain Bacteria; phylum Pseudomonadota; class Alphaproteobacteria; order Caulobacterales; family Caulobacteraceae; genus Phenylobacterium. The sequence goes on along the minus strand of CBJNAS010000545.1, from coordinate 28 downwards.
GCCAGCGGCGGCTGATCTACGCCTCCTC
>CBJNAS010000544.1:0-2200 GCA_966434565.1 uncultured Phenylobacterium sp. | reverse complement strand
TGCAGCTGACCGAAGCGGCGCAGCAGACCGTGGAGTCGCTGCAGCAGTCGAACTCGGCGATCGAGGGGCTGAGCCAGGTGTCCGGCGGGCTTCGCAGCAGCATCGTCAAGTTCAAGGTGGCGGCCTGACGTGCTCCATTTGATCACCCGCCTGGGCGGCCAGGCCTACGCCATCGAGTCCGGCCGCGTGTCGGAAGTGCTGCCGCTGGTCCGCCTGCAGCCGGCGCCCGGGCCCGCTCACCTGTCGAGTTTCCGTCACCGTGGAAGGCTGGCGACAGCGCTGGACCTGTCGAGACTGATCCTGGGGCGACCTTTCGAGACCCGGCTGAGCACGCGCCTGCTCATCGTGCGCCACGACGGCGAGGTCGTGGGCGTCGTCGCCGAGAACGTCACCGAGACCCTGCGGGTCCCCGACGACGCCTGGGAGGCGGTGCGCCGGCCGGGCGAGCCGCCCTATCTGGGCCCCGCGGCCATGACCGGCTCGGCGGCCGTGCGGCGCCTGGAGCTCGACGCCCTGCTCGATCGGGCCTTCGGCGACCTCGCTAGCTCGGCTTGACGCCCATGGATGCCGCCCCGGTGGATTACGCCCGTCTCGCCCAGATCCTGAACCGCGTGATCGGCCTCGACACCGCCTCGATCGGCGTCCGGGCGCTCGCCAGCGCGGTTGGCGGACGCATGGCCGCCCGCGGCCTGGCCAGCGCCGAGGCCTACGCCGGGGAGGTCGAGGCCAACCCCCTGGAATTGCGGGCCCTGATCGAGGCGGTGGTGGTGCCGGAGACCTGGTTCTTCCGCGACCGCGAGGCGTTCAGCGCGCTCGGCGAGCTCGGGCGGCAACGGGCGGGGCTCGTCGGCGCCGCAGGCAGGCTGCGCCTGATCAGCCTCCCCTGCTCCACCGGCGAGGAGCCCTACTCCCTGGCGATGACCCTGCTGGACGCGGGCCTGCCGCCCGCCGCGTTCGAGATCCATGCCTTCGACGTGAGCCGGGCGGCGATCGAGCGGGCCCTCGCCGGCGTCTATGGCCGCAACTCCTTCCGCGGCGACGACCTCGATTTCCGCTCCCGCCACTTCGTCCGGGCAGCGAGCGGCTGGAGGATCAGGCCCGAGGTCGCCGACTGCGTCCGCTTCAGCGAGGGGAACCTGCTGGAGATCGGCGCCTCGACCGCCCCGGCCAGCTACGACGTCGTGTTCTGCCGCAACCTGCTGATCTACTTCGATGCGGAGAGCCAGCGCCGCGCCATTCGCGCGCTGGGCGGCTTGCTGAAGGCGGACGGCCTGCTGTTCGTCGGGCCCGGCGACGCGAATCTGGTGCTGAACGCCGGGTTCGCCTCGGTCCAACGGCCGCTGACCTTCTGCTTCCGCCAGGGCCCGGCCGATCAGCCCGCCCAGCCGGCCGCCCGCCCGGCGCGCCGCACGCCCCCGAAGGCGATTCCGCCCCAGGCCGCCCCGGCCCGTCGCCCCTTCTCCAACATCGCGTCCGCGCCCCCAGCCGCGGCCCCCGCCGAAGCCCAGCCGCCGACCGGGCTTTCCGAGGCCCAGCGCCTCGCCGACCTCGGCCGCATCGGCGAGGCCGTCCGCGCCTGCGAAGCCGAGCTGCGTCAGGGCGCCGCCTCCGTCGCCGCCTGGCGGCTGCTGGGCGTGCTGCGCGAGGCGGAGAACAACCCGTCGCGCGCCGTCGACTGCTATCGCAAGGCGCTCTACCTGGATCCGGCCGACGCCGAGACGCTCGACCACCTCGCCCTCCTGCTGCAGCGCCAGGGCGACGTGGCCGGCGCCGGCCGGGTGCGTGAGCGCGCGCGTCGTCTGAACGCGGCGGAGGAGCGCTGAGATGGCGCTGCGGATGGACGATTGCTGGAACCGCATCGGCGTCCGCGGCGACGCCTCCTGTCCGGAGCTGACCGCCTGCGCCCACTGCCGCAACTGCGGCGTCTATTCCGCCGCGGCCGCCCGGCTGCTGGACCGCGACCTGACCGAGGCCCAGCTGGACGACGCCACCGAGGATGTCGCCCGCCCGCTCGCGGCGGCGTCGGCGGACGCGGCCTCGGCGATCGTCTTCCGCGTCGGCGCCGAGTGGTTCGCGCTCTCGCCCCTCGCCTTCGACGAGATCACCGAACCGCGCGCGATCCGGCCGCTTCCCCACAGGCGCGGGGGCGCGGTGCTGGGGCTGGTGAACGTGCGCGGCGAGCTGGTCGTCTGCCTCTCGC
>CBJNAS010000543.1:0-2202 GCA_966434565.1 uncultured Phenylobacterium sp. | reverse complement strand
TAGCCGAACAGCGGTTCGTCGGCTCTCGCAGGCGCGCTTGCAGCGAGCAGGACGGTCATGGCGGCGAGCGCGCGCAGTTGCATTCCGGTTCCCTTGATTTTGCTAATGCGAGCTAGTCGCAACAAATCAGGGGGTCAAGCTGCTACGTCAGGTGGCAGTCCCGGAGCAGAGGCGGAACCATCAATTTGCTAATAATTTGATCGACTGGGCGCCTGGAATGCGCGGTGCCGGTCGAGCCAGCATTCGCGTACCCTCTGAATTCCATTCACAATGTAACCGGAGACCAGATCCGCCGCCAAAAGGCACCATGACAACCCCGCACTCTACTTATGAGCGGCGGAGGGGAAGGGGAGCAGGTCGGTGCGCCGATCGACTTCCCGCCGCTGTTCTTCAGAGCCGACCGGCGAACCGTAGTTTGTGGGGGAGCCTGCGCGTCGTTCGACGCGCAGGCTCCCGTCTTTCAACGTTCGGCACCCGGATCGCGCGAACGCGGCTTGCGATCGTCGTGCGGCTCACCGCGCGGGGGTGCGGCGTGCGGCGGCGGCCTATGCGGCGCCGCACCAGGCGGGGGTCCGCCATAACTCTCGGGTCGAGGCGGGGGCGGCCGACCTTCCACCGCGTCGCGGCCATAGCCAGGCGGCGGGCCACCGGACGGTCGCCAATCCGGCCGCCGCAGCGGGGGCGGCGCTCTGTCGACAGGCGGCTCTGTCATTGCCCGGGCGTGCCGCGGCGGTCCCCCGTCCAAGCCGTCCCTCACGGGTGCGCTGTGCTCCGGCAGTTGGCGCAGGCCATGCGAAGCGGGCTCGTCATAAGGCGAAGGATGATCGACATGACCAAGTTGCGGTGGGGGACCGCCATATCTCCGATCCGAACGTGGATCATCCCTGTCCGCGCGCGGCGGGACTAGCGTCCGCCCATCGTCATGACGCCCGCTGAACTGGGGGGGATGATATGGTAGGGCGAAACGCGCCGGTACGACCCCCGGCCCGCGGATCAGCCCCGGTCGCGGCGCCGCTGCAACTGGCGGCCTGCCGCGATTTTCGCCGGCAAACAGTTGGGGCGTCACGTGGGCCACCTGGATATGCTGAACCTGCGCCGGTGTCGGAGCGATATGCGGCTCGCGAAGGGCCTGCAGCTGCATCGGCGTTGGCCGGGCCCGCACGCCTCCTGGGCCGCCGCTATAGCTGACATTGGTCACTCGGTTCACGATCACAGTCTTGTTGTAGACGTTGGTGATGTGCACGTTCGTGATGTTGGTGACCGAGCGGTTGTAGAAAAGGTGCGGCCCGTTCCAATAGGCACCTTCGAAGCCGTCCCCGGTATAGCCGAAGCCGTAATTCACCCCGCCATAGAAGCCGACGTGCGGCGCCCAATAGCCGGGGTGGAAAAGATAGACGCCGTCACTCCAGCCCCACCAAGGAGGTGTCCACAGCAGGCCCGGACGGGGCGCCATGACCCAGGTCCCCGGCACCCAAAAATAATCCTCTTCGTCATCGTCCCATGCCCAGAAACCGGGCATCCACACATAATCCGGCCCCGGGATCGGGGGCTGATCATAAACGGGCAGCGGTGGCGGTCCGAAGTTGACGCTGATGCCGACCGAGAACTGGGCCGATGCGGGCGTTGCGAGCGGACCGACGGCGGCCAATCCCAGCGCAAGTGCCAGAAACTTTCTCATCCGCTTCACTCCTCACACGCGCGCCGCGGGTCGGCCGCGGCACGCCAATGAGGTGATTTGACGCCCCATCGCCTGAATGGGCATTGAAATGAGATGTCAGCTTCTGGAAAGCTTTCGGCGCCTTCCCCCGCCAGTCGAGCGGCAGGGCGGCGGCGTGCAATCAAGCGCCGATGTCCTTACTCCATGAGATTTCCAGCTGGTTGAGCACGCGCAGATTTCGAAGCGGGCTGCGGGTCAGATCGGCAACGCGGCGCTCTCCGCTTATCCGCCGGTCAAAATGCACTTGCTCGATCCGAACGGCTTCCATCGGGAACGATTCGGCTTGGCGTAATCGATTGCCCAGCGGGCGCCTAACAGGCGCTTGAAAACCGACGAAGGGTGATCAAGCGTACTGCTGTCCAGTCAATTAACCATATTTCACTATCGAAAGTTAATAGGCCCCCAACCGTTCGATGAATTGTCTGCCAATTTGAGGCTATCTATTGGGATCGCATTGGGAAGGCGAGACCTCGTCCGTTAGGCCA
>CBJNAS010000542.1:0-2219 GCA_966434565.1 uncultured Phenylobacterium sp. | reverse complement strand
GCACCGTCCGCTTCCCGGAGACCACCGTCGCCGGCGAGCCCATCACCTCGTACGCCTCGGCCTCGGTGGGCGCCGCCGCCTACCGCCAGCTGGCGAGGGAGGTTCTGGTCCGGTGCCACGCCGGGTGAGGATGCCCGCGGCTGACGAGCTGTTCCGCACGACCGCCGGCAACGGGACGCTGGTGCGCGAGGGCCACGAAGCCCGCGCCGAGGAGGGCACGGAGCGGCCCGCGCGCGAGCGCGGCCACAACCCCGTAGCCCCGCCGAACGCGCCGGCGCCGGCCCTCGCCGGGTCCAAGGGCCCGGCGAAGACGGTTCCGGCGCAACCGATCTCCGCCGAGCCGGAGGCCGTGACCCGGGTTTCCGCCACGGTCCCGGAGCCGGCAGCCCCGCCGCCGGCACCGGCCGCCCCGGCCCGCAAGGTCACCGCCCCGCGCCGCCCGAGCGGCCGCGAGCGCCACGACGAGAAGATCACCGTCTACGTGTCCCCGGACGAGCTCCTCGGCCTGGAGCACGCCCGCATCATGCTGCGCGGCGAGTACGGCCTGGCCGTGGACCGCGGCCGCATCGTCCGCGAGGCGGTGGCCGCGCTGCTGGCCGACCTCGACGCGCGAGGCCGCGACAGCGTCCTGGTCAAGCGGCTGTCCGCGGGCGGCGAACGCTAGAGTGCAAGGGTGACTCTGGGAGTAGACCAAGCCGAAGCGGCCTCGGCACCGTCGGCCGACGCGGCCGCGGCCGAGGACACCGCGGCGCGCGTGGACGGCTTCCAGGTCAGCCTGCCGGAGTTCGAAGGGCCCTTCGACCTCCTGCTGGGCCTGATCGCCAAGCACAAGCTGGACGTCACCACCCTCGCGCTGTCGAAGGTCACCGACGAGTTCATCGCCTACATCCGCGCCATGGGCGACTCCTGGGACCTGGACCAGGCCTCGGAGTTCCTGGTCATCGCCGCGACCCTGCTGGACCTGAAGGCCGCGCGCCTGCTGCCGGCCGCCGAGGTCGAGGACGAGGGCGACCTGGCCCTGCTGGAGGCCCGCGACCTGCTGTTCGCCCGCCTGCTGCAGTACAAGGCCTACAAGCAGGTGGCCACCGAACTCGGCCGCCGCCACGCGACCGCGGGCCGCATGTTCCCCCGCGCGGTGAAGCTGGAGCCGTCCTTCGCGGACCTGCTCCCCGAAGTGATCATCAACCTGACCCCGGAGCAGTTCGCGGCCCTCGCGGTGAAGGCGATGACGCCGAAGGCCCCGCCGGAGGTCTCGGTCACGCACCTGCACGGCAGCACGGTGAGCGTGCGCGAGCAGGTGGCGGTCCTGATCGCGAAGATGCGCGAGCTCCGCACGGCCTCGTTCCAGAAGCTGTGCGAGGACGCTCCGGACACGCTGACGATCGTCGCGCGCTTCCTGGGCCTGCTGGAGCTGTTCCGCGAGGCCGCGGTGATGTTCGACCAGCAGGACGCGTTCGCGGAGTTGACGGTCTCCTGGACGGGTACCGAGGAAGGCGAGCTGAAGGTCGCGGTCGACGAGTTCGACCGCAGCGCGCCGGCTGAGGAAGCACAGGACGAGCAGGACTCGCAAGACGAAGAGCTGGAAGCGGGAGAGCGGGAATGAGCGACGACTGGGAGTACGAGACCCCGGAGTACGCCGCCGGCCAAGAAGCTGCCGCGCAAGATGCTGCTGCCCAAGAAGCCGCCGCGCAAGAAGCCGCTGCCCAAGGCGAGGTTGCCGAACAGTCCGCTGCCGCTGATGTGCCCGCACCCCGCAGTGAAGCCAAGTCTTCGCTTCCGGGCCCGCGTACGGAAGCCAACCCCGCCGCCTCCCTTGACGAGGCCACCTGGCAGCTCTCCACCGACATGGCCCCCCTCCCGCCGCTGCGCCAGTGCCTGGAGGCGATCCTGCTCGTGGTCGAGGAGCCGGTGGCCGACGTGGTCCTCGCCCAGATCACCGAGCGTCCGCGTGAGGAGGTCGTCCAGACCCTCCACGAACTCTCCGCCGAGTACACCGAGCAGCAGCGCGGCTTCGACCTGCGCCAGGTCGCAGGCGGCTGGCGCCTCTACACCCGCGCGGCGTGCGCGCCGCTCGTCGAGAGGTTCGTGCTCGACGGCCAGCAGGCCAAGCTCAGCCAGCCCGCGCTGGAGACCCTCGCCGTGGTCGCCTACCGCCAGCCGGTCAGCCGCTCGCGCATCTCGGCGGTGCGCGGCGTGAACTGCGACGGCGTCATGCGCAC
>CBJNAS010000541.1:0-2221 GCA_966434565.1 uncultured Phenylobacterium sp. | reverse complement strand
GTGACCTAAACGTAACTTGAGAGGCTTTTCCCTCTCGTGCATCGAACCTAGGTTGGCGTTGCGCGCCGCGTTTCCCGATCGGACGCGCACAAGGATCAAAGGCTTATGACCTCGAAGAAGACCGGTTATCTCCTGGGTGCGCTGGCCGGCGCGGGCGTGATGGCGGCGGCGGTCGCCGGGGCGGGCGTGCGCCTGCCGCAAGCTCATGCCGACCAGCCGCAGCTGATCCGGGCCTCGACGGCGCCAATTTTCGCGCCGCCGCCCGGCGCGCCCATGTCGTTCGCGGACATCTTCGACAAGGTCGCCCCCGCCGTCGTCTCGATCAACGTCACCAGCCGCGTGGATTCCAGCGCCCTGCGCATCCCCGGCCTGCCGTTCGACATCGTGCCGCGCAACCCGGACGACAACGACGACAATTCCCCGCCGCAGGGCGGCGGCAAGGGCGGTGGGGGCCAGCCCAAGCTGCCGACCCAGCAGTCCGCCGGCTCGGGCTTCTTCATCTCGTCCGACGGCTACGTCGTCACCAACAACCACGTCGTCGAGAACGCCGAGACCATCAAGGTCGTGCTGAAGGACGAGAGCGAGCTCGACGCGGTCGTGGTCGGCCGTGACGAGGCGACCGACTTGGCGGTGGTCAAGGTCAAGGGCCGGGGCGGCCCGTTCCCCTACGTCAATTTCGAGAACTCCGCCCGCCCGCGGGTCGGCGACTGGGTGATCGCGGTGGGCAATCCCTTCGGCCTGGGCGGCACGGCCACCGCCGGCATCATCTCCGCCTACGGCCGCGACATCGGCGAGACCTTCGTCGACTACATCCAGATCGACGCGCCCATCAACCGCGGCAACTCGGGCGGGCCGACCTTCGACATCTACGGCCGGGTGATCGGCGTCAACACCGCGATCTTTTCGCCCTCGGGCGGCTCGGTCGGCATCGGCTTCGCCATTCCCGCCGACGTGGCCGACCAGGTCACCAAGCAGCTGATCTCCGGCCATGCGATCCAGCGCGGCTACATCGGCGCCACGATCCAGAATTTCACCGCCGAGATGGCCGAGGCGCAGGGGCTGGGCGACCAGCGCGGCGCCATCGTCGCGGACTTGGCGCCCAACGGCCCCTCGCAGCGGGCGGGCCTGGCGGCGGGCGACGTGATCGTGTCGATCAACGGGCATCCGGTGAAGACGTCGTCCGAGCTGACCCGCGAGGTCGCCAAGGCCCGTCCCGGAGACACCCTGCAGCTCGACGTCATCCGCGACGGCAAGCATCGGACCGTGCCCATCCATTCCGGCGTCCGCCCCTCGGAAAAGGAGCTCGCGGCCAACCAGAACACCCCTGACGAACAGGGCGGCGGCTCCGGCGGCGGGGCGCAGGCTCCCAAGGCGCCGGTGGTGCTCGGCATGGCGCTCGCGCCGCTCGACGACGCCACGCGTCGCCAGCTGGGCATGTCGGCCAGCGTGCACGGCGCGGTGGTGCTGAACGTCGATGCGGCTTCCGACGCCGGCCAGAAGGGGCTGAAGCGCGGCGACGTCATCGTCCGCGCCGGCGACCAGCCGGTGACCGGGGCCGCCGAGGTCAGCGCCGCCGTCGAGGCCGCCAAGCGCGCGAAGCGGCCCAGCGTGCTCGTCGGCATCTATCGCGGCGGCCGGACCCTGTTCCTGCCGCTGAAGATCGCCGGCTAGGGACGTCAAGGGGGGCGGCCATGCGGATCCTGATCGTCGAGGACGACCTGGAAGCGGCCGAGGCGATGGAGCGGGGCCTCTCGGAGGCCGGCTTCGTCTGCGTGCGCGCCGCCGACGGGCTCGAAGGCCTCGAAGCCGCTCGCGCCGCCCCCTTCGATGTCATGATCGTCGACCGGATGATGCCGCGGATGGACGGGGTCGCCCTCGTCGAGACGCTCCGGCGGGAGGGCAACGCCACGCCGGTCCTGTTCCTCTCGGCTCTGGGCGAGGTGGGCGACCGGGTCAGCGGCCTGCAGGCGGGCGCCGACGACTACCTGGTCAAGCCCTACGCCTTCGCCGAGCTGATCGCCCGGGTGCAGGCGCTTGCCAGGCGTCGCGAGACCGGCTCGGTGGCGACCCTGCTGCGGGTCGGCGACCTGGAGATGGACCTGATCGGCCGCACCGTGCGTCGCCAGGGCAGGGAGATCGACCTGCAGCCGCGTGAGTTCCAGCTGCTCGAGTTCCTGATGCGCCACGCCGGCCAGTCGGTGACCCGCACCATGCTGCTGGA
>CBJNAS010000540.1:0-2226 GCA_966434565.1 uncultured Phenylobacterium sp. | reverse complement strand
GCGTTGGTGTTGCCCGACGTGATCGTCGGCATCACGGAGGCGTCCACGACCCGCAGGCCGCTGACGCCGTTGACCCGCAGGGTCGGATCGACGACCGCGTCCGGCTGCGTCCCCATCGCGCAGGTGCCGGACTGATGGTAGGCGGTCGAGCCGCTCTTGCGGGCGTAAGCCAGCAGCGCCTCCTCGGTGTCCGCCGCCGCGCCGGGCGCGAGCTCGTGGTCGATCAGCGGCGCGATGACCGGCTGCCGCAGGACCCGGCGTGACCACTCCAGGGCGGCCACTGTCCTGCGCTGGTCGTCGGGGTCTTCCAGGTAGTGCGGAGCGATCGCCGGAGCGTCACGGAAGTTCGGCGAGACAGCATGGATCGAACCGCGCGAGCGCGGGCGCATGACATAGCCCCCGAGCGTGACACCCGGCTTGGCCTCCATCTGCAGGTTCTTCTTGTTGGCCAGCGCCTGGTAGTCGACGGTCGCGGGGCTGCCGAAGAACTGCAGGTCGGGCAGGTCGAGAGCGGGGTCGGACTTCAGGAAGGCGGTGAGGTTCGACCCCGCGACGGCCAGGACCCCGCCGCCGGTGAGGCCATAGATCGCCAGCTGGCCCAGCAGGCCCAGACCTTGGGCGAGCGCGTTCAGGCTCGGCGAGCCGGGCTTGAGCCGCGCGCGGACCATGCAGGCGAAGTGGTCCTGCAGGTTCTCGCCAACCCGCGGGCTGGCGGCAATCGTCTCGACGCCCAGCTTCTGCAGCCGCTCGCCCTGGCCGATCCCGGACAACTCCAGCAGTTGCGGCGAGTTCACCGCACCGCCGCTGAGGATCACCTCGCGCCTGGCGCGGACAGTCTTCATCTCGCCGCCGTGCAGGAAGTCCACGCCGACCGCGCGGCGCGCTTCGAAGACCACGCGCGAGGCGAGCGCATGGGTGATCACGCGCAGGTTGCGGCGGCTCATCGCCGGATGCAGGTAGGCGGCGGCGGCCGAGCGCCGCCGCCCCTTCAGCGTGTTGTGGCGCACCCGCGCCACCCCCTCGCGGACCGCGCCGTTGAGATCCTCGCTGAGCGGCGCCCCGGCTTCGCGGAACGCCTCGATCATCCGGCTCAGCGTCGGGTGGTTGAGGCTGTACTTGTTCACGTCCATCAGGGCCGACGAGTCCGCGGCCGCGTCGTCCTGCTTGCGCTCGATGCGGCGGAACAGCGGCTCGACGTCGGACCAGGACCATCCCTGGCACCCCAGCTGGCGCCAGCCGTCGTAGTCCTCGGGCAGGCCGCGAACCCACAGCATGCCGTTGATCGACGAGGATCCGCCCAGAACCTTGCCGCGCGGGATGGCGTGCCTGCGCTCGAGCGTGCCGGCGTCCGGCACGGTCATGTAGCCCCAGGTGATCTTCGGATCGGCGATGGTCCGCGTGAACCCGGCGGGGACGTAGATGTTCAGGTTGCTCGGCAGCTGGGAGATGTTGCGGAAGGGCCGGTCGTCGCCGCCCGCCTCGAGCAGCACCACCTTTGTCGACGGATCGGCGCTCAGCCGGTTGGCGAGCACGCAGCCGGCGGAGCCGGCCCCGACGATCACATAGTCGGCTTCCTCCAGCACCATGCCTTCCTTCTTCCTCCCGTGGTCTGCTCAGGCCCCGGCCGCGCAGCGCAAGCGCACGGACTCGACGCCAAGCGACGCAGGGACCTTGTTAGCGCCAACCATACCCAGCAGCCAGAGCGGGTCAGGGGGGCATCGCCTGCGTGATGGATAGCCGCGCGAGGGGCGATCAGCGTAGCACGGCCAGCCCAGCCGTGGCTTTACTGCCGCCCATGCAGATTCCAGCCCTTTTCTCACTCGAGGGCCGCACGGCGCTTGTCACCGGCGCTTCCCGTGGGCTCGGCCGCGAGATCGCCCTCGGCCTGGCCGCCGCCGGCGCGGACCTCGTCCTTGCGGCCCGTGACGAGGCCAAGCTGGCCGAGGTGCGCGATGAGGTCGCGAAGCTCGGGCGCGCGGCCCGCATCTCGACCTTCGAGCTCGGCGACGCCACCTCGGTGGAACGCAGCTGCCAGGCGCTGCTCGACGCGGGAGTGCAGGTCGACGTGCTGGTCAACAACGGCGCGATCAGCGACTGGGCCGACCTAGAAGCCACCACGCTCGACCGCTGGCGGCACATGTTCGAGGTGAACGTGACCTCGATGTACCTGCTGTGCCGCGCGTTCGCGCCGGGCATGAAGCAGCGCAAGTGGGGCCGGATCATCAA
>CBJNAS010000539.1:0-2231 GCA_966434565.1 uncultured Phenylobacterium sp. | reverse complement strand
TGAGGTGTTGGTTGCGCCGCGGAATTCCTGACGCTGGGCCTTGTACTGCCCGACCCGGATGAACTGGTCCAGAAGATCGTCAGGTCCCTCCAGCGCGATCCGGGCCGCGGCCTTGACCTGCGGGCCGCCGCTGTCGATCAGCTGGGCCGCGCGGACCCGCTCGTCCTGGATGCGCGCCTGGGCCTGGCCGGTGGTGAGGAACTGCCGGTACTTCTGCGGGTCGTTGGAGTCCAGGGCCGTACGGCCGGTCTGTTGTACCACCGGTCCGCCGGCGTCGATGATCTGGGCGATGGCGACCCGGAAGTCCTGCGCGCCCGCGTCGTACTGGCCGGTGGCGAGGAACGCGGAGACCTGCTCGTCGCTGCCCTTTAGACGTCGTCTCATTTGGTGAGTCTGCGGTAGCAGATGAGGCTGCAGGCGATGGCGGTGAAGGCCAGGAAGTGTTCGGCCTTGCGCTCGTAGCGGCGGTGCAGGCGGCGACAGCCGGCCAGCCAGGACATGGTGCGCTCGATCGTCCAACGGTGGCGGCCAAGCCGGGTGGAGGACTCGATGCCCTTGCGGGCGATGCGGTGCCGGATGCCTCGCTTGCGTAGCCAGCGGCGCAGGTGGTCGTAGTCGTAGCCCTTGTCCGCGTGCAGCTTGGCGGGCCGCCGTCGGCGCGGGCCGCGGCGGGAACGGATCGGCGGGATGCCACGCACGAGCGGCTCGAGCGCCTGGCTGTCGTGCAGGTTCGCACCGGAGATCCCGATCGAGAGGGGTAAACCGGTCCGCTCGGTGATCAAGTGGATCTTCGAGCCCTTCTTGCCCCGGTCTACAGGATTCGGACCTGTCAGATCCCCCCTTTCAGGGCTCGCATGTTCACCGAGTCGATCGCGCAGCGCGACCAGTCCAGCTCTCCGCGCGAGCCCAGATCGTCAAGGATGAGGCGGTGCAGCTTTGCCCAGACCCGGGCAGCGGTCCACTCGGTGAAGCGCCGGTGCGCGGTCGGCCCCGAGGGGCCGAAGACCGGCGGCAACTGCCGCCAGGTGCAGCCAGTCGTGGCCACGAAGATGATCGCCGCCAGCACCTCGCGATCCCCGTACCGGCGCCGGCCGCCGCCCTGCGGCCGCGATGGAGGGGGTGGGACCACCTGCTGGAACAGCTCCCACAACCCGTCCGGCACCATGCGCTCAACCATCACCACACGGTGCAGATTACCCAACAGTCCAAATGAGACGACGTCTTATTGTCCACGGACATCAGCCCGTCCGGGTGAGCGGTCATTTCAGGTCCCTGCTGGCGGACAGTTGATCTCCCTGTCCGGTATGACTTTTCGTCCCTCGGTTGGCGGTCAGCCGGCCGGGGCGAGGGGGACGACGCCCTGACCGCTGGTGGCCTGGGTCAGCCGCAGCGAGGACCCTTCGGTCAGGACGATGTGAGCATGGTGCAGGAGCCGGTCAACAGCGGCGGTGGCCAGTGTCTTCGGCATGATCGAATCGAATCCCGAGGGATGGAGGTTCGAGGTCACGATCACGGACCGGCGCTCGTAGGCTGCATCGATCACGCGGTAGAACGCCTCCGCGGCGGCCTGCCCGGACGGCAGCATGCCAATGTCGTCGACGACGATGAGGTCACACCTGGTGATCTTCGCGACGGCCTTGGAGACCGTGTTGTCGACGGTCGCCCGCCCGAGGTGGGCGGTCAGCGATTCCAGGGTGAACCAGGCGACCTTCATGCCCTGGTCGATCGCCTTGTTCGCCAACGCTTCCGCCAGGTGACTTTTTCCAGTACCGCTGGGTCCCGCGACCGCCAAGTTCTCCGCCCGGGTGACCCATTCCAGCGTCATGAGCGCGTGCTGGGTCGGCGGCGGGATCGAGGAGTCGGCCTCCCGCCACGAGGCGAAGGTCTTCCCTGAAGGCAGCTGGGCCATCTTGCGGTGGTTGCGGCGGGTCGCCTCGTCGCGGCCCTTGATCTCCGCTTCCAGCAGGATCCTCACCACCTCGGCCGGGTCCCAGCGTTGCGAGCGGGCGGTCGCGAGGACGTCGGGGGCCGCGGCCCGGAGATAGGGGAACCGCATCCGCCGCAGGACGGCATCGAGCTCGGCGGGGATCGGCGGAGCCAGAGGCGGCGGGGGAAGCGGACTCGGAGCGGGTGCGGGAACAACCTCGGCGGGGTCCATCACGGGTGCGGTCATCATCAACTTCCTTCTCTGCGCGGGTTGGTGAAGGCTCCGGTCCCGGGGGGGGGGGGGG
>CBJNAS010000538.1:0-2232 GCA_966434565.1 uncultured Phenylobacterium sp. | reverse complement strand
CACCGTGGACAGCGCCGAGGTCAGCTCCCCGCACACCGTCCGCCGCCGGGGCTGGACGGCCCACCCGGAGAAGGCGGTGCCGTCGTAGGCCAGGTCGAGGCGGACGCGGACGTGGCCGGGGGCGGGCTCGGTGCTCATCAGTCCATTGTGGCGTGTCGGCGAGGCCGCGGAACGTCGGGATCGGCGCAATGCGAAAGCCCGCCGCCTGACGAACAGACGGCGGGCTTCTCCGAACCCGAAAGGAGCCTTACTCCTTCTCAGCGCCCTCAGCCTCGGCGGCCTCAGCGGCCTCGACCTCGGTGGCCTCGGCCTCGACAGCCGGAGTCTCCTCGGCGGCCGGAGCCTCCTCGGCGGCCTCGGCGGCGGGGGCCTCAGCCGGAGCCGGCGCGGCGGTCTTCTTGCTCGCGCGCCTGGTCGCGGCCTCGGCCTCGCGGACCGCGGTCTGCTGCACGGTCAGGGCCTCGACCAGCTCGATCACGGCCATGGGGGCGTTGTCGCCCTTGCGGGTGCCGGCCTTGATGATGCGGGTGTAGCCGCCGGGGCGGTTGGCGTAGTTCGGCGCGATCTCGTCGAACAGGCGGAAGACGATGTCCTTGTCGCGGAGCACGGCCAGGACCTGGCGACGGTTGTGCAGGTCGCCCTTCTTGGCCTTGGTGATCAGCCGCTCGGCGTAGGGGCGCAGCAGGCGCGCCTTGGCCTCGGTGGTGGTGATCTTGTCGTGCTCGAACAGCGACTTGGCGAGGTTCGCCAGGATCAGCTTCTGGTGCGCCGGGGAGCCGCCGAGGCGGGCGCCCTTCTTCGGCTGGGGCATTTCTTCTCCTTGGTGTCTCGGGCCGTGTCAGGTACCCGGGATCTCGAACCGGTGCCGGGCGGGGTGCCCGGCGCCGGAAACCGGGCCGCCTGCGTCAGGCGGCCCGGCTGTCGAGCCTTACAGCTCCTCGGTCTCCGCGTAGCCGGAGTCCAGGTCCTCTTCCTCGTCGTACTGGTTGTCCACCACGAGCGAGGGGTCGAATCCGGGCGGGCAGTCCTTCAGCGCCAGGCCCATGCTCATCAGCTTGACCTTGACCTCGTCGATGGACTTCGCGCCGAAGTTGCGGATGTCCAGCAGGTCGGCCTCGCTGCGGGCGACGAGCTCGCCGACCGTGTGGATGCCCTCGCGCTTGAGGCAGTTGTAGGAGCGGACGGTCAGCTCCAGGTCCTCGATCGGCAGCGCCAGGTCGGCGGCCAGGGCGGCGTCCGTCGGGGACGGGCCCATGTCGATGCCCTCGGCCTCGATGTTCAGCTCGCGGGCGAGGCCGAACAGCTCCACCAGGGTCTTACCGGCCGAGGCCACGGCGTCGCGCGGGCGCATCGACTGCTTGGTCTCCACGTCCAGCACCAGGCGGTCGAAGTCGGTCCGCTGCTCGACGCGGGTCGCCTCGACGTCGTACTTGACCTTCAGCACCGGCGAGTAGATCGAGTCGATCGGGATGCGCCCGATCTCCTGGCCCGCCTGCTTGTTCTGCACCGCGCTGACGTAGCCGCGGCCGCGCTCGACGGTGAGCTCCATCTCGAGCTTGCCCTTGCCGTTGAGGGTGGCGATGATCAGCTCGGGGTTGTGGACCTCGACGCCGGCCGGCGGGGCGATGTCGGCGGCGGTGACGGTGCCCGGGCCCTGCTTGCGCAGGTACATGGTCACCGGCTCGTCGATCTCCGAGGAGACGACCAGCTGCTTGATGTTCAGGATCAGGTCGGTGACGTCCTCCTTCACACCCGGGATCGTGGTGAACTCGTGGAGCACGCCGTCGATCCGGATGGACGTCACCGCCGCGCCGGGGATGGACGACAGGAGCGTCCGGCGCAGCGAGTTGCCGAGGGTGTAGCCGAAGCCCGGCTCCAGCGGCTCGATGAGGAACCGCGAGCGGTACTCATCGATGATCTCCTCGGTGAGGGTGGGGCGCTGTGCGATAAGCACGCTTGTTACCTCCATTGCCTGGGCTGGCCGCTATTTACCAGCCACGGGGTGGTGCTCCCATGGGGAGCCCCGCGAAGGGACTCCCCATGGGTTTTCGAGCGGTACTCCGGGATTACTTGGAGTAGAGCTCGACGATCAGCTGCTCCTGGACCTGCGTGTCAATGACAGCACGCTCCGGGAGGGAGTGCACGAGGATCCGCATCTTCGACGGGATGACCTCGATCCACGCCGGGACCGGACGCTCGCCGGCCTCGGCCCGGGCCACCACGAACGGGGTG
>CBJNAS010000537.1:0-2244 GCA_966434565.1 uncultured Phenylobacterium sp. | reverse complement strand
TCGCCGCCCAGGCGCCGCAGCTGCTCGCGTCGCTGTTCCACTGACCGCTACGGAGATCGGGCTCAGGGCGCGGCGAAAAACCCGGTCTCGCCGCTCACCCGCACCTGGCAGGGCCGACCCGCATCCTGCATTTCCCGGGCGCGGCGATGCGCCGCCGCCTTCGAGATCTCCCGGTCGCGGGAATGGCCGAACAGCTCGCCTTCGAGCTCGACGGCCCACTCGCCTTCGTGGCGCACGACGGTCAGCACCGCCCTCTCAGTCCTGGTTTGCATGTTGTCCCGTGACAGCTTCGACAGCTAGGGAACGTTTTTTTCGAGATATCCGTTGCGCGCACGTGGATCTCACCCCATTATCGTCGGATCGAATTTCGTTTTGGCTCGGCAGCCATCCGAGAGAAATCCCAGATTTCGCCGTCGGACCAGCCACACGACCCTCTCCGAAAATTTGATCTCAAACACCTTCCTCGGTGTGAGAACTCGTGTCCGGAAAGGGACGACCATGCAAATCGGTACTGTAAAGTGGTTCAACAGCCAAAAGGGCTTCGGCTTCATCCAGCCGGACGACGGCGGCAATGACGTCTTCGTGCACATCTCCGCGGTGGAGCGCGCCGGCCTGGGATCGCTGCACGAGGGGCAGAAGCTCAGCTTCGAGCTCGAGCGCGATCGGCGCAGCGGCAAGACCTCCGCCGGCAGCCTGCAGGCCGCCTGAGGCTCGCAGCGCTCGAACGGTCCCACGTTCTGCTCGGATCGTTCGAGCGCGCTGGCGCATCCCATACCCTCCCGGGCCCGCTGAAAGGAGCCACGATGGCGAAAGAAGATCTTGTCGAGTTTGATGGGCAGATCATCGAGCTTCTGCCCGAGGGCCGCTTCCGCGTGCGGCTCGAGAACGATCACGAGATCCTGGCCTATACCGCCGGCAAGATGAAGAAGAACCGCATCCGCTCCATGGTGGGCGATCGCGTCACCGTCGAGATGACGCCCTACGACATGGACCGCGGACGCATCACCTATCGCCACAAGCCCGAGGGCGCCCGCGTCGGCGCCGGCCCGGCGCGCCCGCAGTATCGCCGCCGCTGAGAGCCCGCTTCCGGCGCACACGGTCCGACCTCTCGGCGCCAAGTCCTCGACTTCCGCGAGCCAGGCGGTACGAGGAGCTCCATGCCGTTTCCCAACACTCACGCTGCGCTCGCCCGGGCGCTCGCCGCGCAAGGCTACGACGAGCCGACGCCCGTGCAGGCCGCCATCCTGGAGGCGCCGCGGGGCGCTGACCTGCTCGTCTCCGCCCAGACCGGGTCGGGCAAGACGGTCGCCTTCGGCCTGGCCGCCGCCGACGAGCTGCTGGACGGCGCAAGCGAACTGAGCGCGCCGGCCGCGCCGCTGGGGCTGGTGATCGCGCCGACCCGGGAGCTGGCGCTGCAGGTCAGCCGCGAGCTCGACTGGCTCTACGCCCAGGCCAAGGCGCGGGTCGTCACCTGCGTCGGCGGCATGGATGCGCGGCGCGAGCAGCGGGCGCTCGCCGCCGGCTGCCATCTCGTCGTCGGCACGCCGGGCCGCCTTCGCGATCACCTGGAGCGCGGCGCCCTCGACCTCTCCGCGCTGCGGGTCGTGGTGCTCGACGAGGCCGACGAGATGCTCGACCTCGGGTTTCGCGAAGACCTCGAGGAGATCCTCGACACCACCCCGCCGGAGCGGCGCACCCTGCTGTTCTCCGCGACCATCGCCCGCGAGATCGCCACGCTCGCCCGCCGCTACCAGCGCGACGCGGTGCGGATCGACACCATCCGCCGCGACGAGCCGCACCGGGACATCGAGTATCGCGCCGTCCGCGTCGCGCCCAACGAGCTGGAGCACGCCGTCGTCAACGTCCTGCGCTACTTCGAGGCGCCGGGCGCGCTGATCTTCTGCGCCACGCGCGAGGCGGTGCGTCACCTCTACGGCGCCCTGCGCGAGCGCGGGTTCAGCGCCGTCGCCCTCTCCGGCGAGCTCAGCCAGAAGGAGCGCTCCGACGCCCTGCAGGCCCTGCGCGACGGCCACGCCCGCGCCTGCGTCGCCACCGACGTCGCCGCGCGCGGCCTGGACCTGCCCGCGCTCGACCTCGTCATCCACGCCGAGCTGCCTCAGAACAAGGCCACCCTGCTGCACCGCAGCGGGCGCACCGGCCGCGCCGGCCGCAAGGGCGTCTCCGTCCTGCTCGTCCCCTACACGCGCCGGCACAAGGCCGAGCAGCTCCTGGCCGCCGCCGGGG
>CBJNAS010000536.1:0-2251 GCA_966434565.1 uncultured Phenylobacterium sp. | reverse complement strand
CTGGTGGTGAAGCCGATCTGGTTGTTCACCACGAAGTGCATGGTGCCGCCGACGCCGTAGCCCTTCAGGCCCGACAGCGCGAAGCACTCGGCCACCACGCCCTGCCCGGCGAAGGCCGCGTCGCCGTGCAGCAGCAGCGGCAGCACGTGGCTGCGGCCGACGGTGGGGTTGGCGCGCAGCGTGAAGGCCTGCTTGGCGCGGGCCTTGCCGATCACCACCGGGTTGACGATCTCGAGGTGCGAGGGGTTGGCGGTGAGCGACAGGTGGACGCTGTTGCCGTCGAACTCACGGTCCGACGAGGCGCCCAGGTGGTACTTCACGTCGCCGGAGCCTTCGACATCGGAGGGCAGCGACGAGCCGCCCTGGAACTCGTGAAAGATCACCTGGTAGGGCTTACCCATCACCGCGGCCAGCACGTTGAGGCGCCCGCGGTGGGGCATGCCGATGACGATGTCCTTCACCCCCATGGCGCCGCCGCGCTTGATGATCTGCTCCAGCGCCGGGACCATGGCCTCGCCGCCGTCCAGGCCGAAGCGCTTGGTGCCCGGGAACCGGCGGTGCAGGAACCGCTCGAAGCCCTCGGTCTCGGTGAGCTTCTTCAGGATCGCGACCTTGCCCTCGCGGGTGAAGGTGATCTCCTTGTCGCGGCCCTCGATCCGCTCCTGCAGCCAGGCCTTCTCCTTGGGGTCGGAGATGTGCATATACTGCACGCCGATGTTGCCGCAGTAGGTGCGGCGCAGGATCTCCAGGATCTCGCGAAGCGTCGCGATCTCCAGGCCCAGCACATAGTCGAGGAAGATCGGCCGGTCGTAGTCGGCTTCCGCGAAGCCGTAGGTGGCCGGGTCGAGCTCGGAGGCGTCGCCCGGGGTGGTGGCGATCTGCAGCGGGTCGAGATTGGCCTTCAGGTGTCCGCGCATGCGGTAGGCGCGGATCATCATGATCGCGCGCAGGGAATCCAGGGTGGCGGCGCGGACCACGTCGGGCGAGGCTTGCGGCGCGCGCTCGGTGATCTTTACTTCGGTCTTGGCCTGGACCGCGGGCCACAGCCCGTCGAGCGCCGAGAGCCATTCCGGACGCGGCAGGGGCGCGCCAGGCCGCGTCCAGGCCGGCTCGCCGCTGGCGCGCTTCACCTCTTCGGCGCGGTCGCCCAGCGTCGCGAAGAAGGCGCGCCAGGACGGCTCGACCGAATTGGGATCGGCCGCCCATTTGGCGTACAGGTCCTCCACGAAGGCCGCATTGCCACCGTAGAGGAATGAGGTCTCAGCGAGCACCTCGTTGATCAGGCCAGCGTCGTCCGCCATCTCATCCGCCTCCGGGAGTCCGGCCGCGGAGCTTCTGAACGAGGAGCCGAGCGCGGACCGCCCTTACGCTAAATTTCCGCTCAGGCGCCTTTCAGCACCTCGAGCAGGGTTTCACCCAGCTTCGCCGGCGACGGGGAGACGCGGATACCGGCCGCCTCCATCGCCGCAATCTTGTCCTCGGCGCCGCCTTTGCCGCCGGAAATGATCGCGCCCGCATGGCCCATGCGGCGGCCCGGAGGCGCCGTACGACCCGCGATGAAGCCGACCATAGGCTTCTTCACCGGTGAATTCTTGATGAATTCCGCGGCGTCCTCCTCGGCCGAGCCGCCGATCTCGCCAATCATGATGATCGACTCGGTCTCGGGGTCCTTGAGGAACATGTCGAGCACGTCGATGAACTCCGTGCCCTTGACGGGGTCGCCGCCGATGCCCACCGCCGTGGTCTGGCCGAGGCCCACCTGCGAAGTCTGGAACACGGCTTCATAGGTAAGCGTGCCCGAGCGGGAGACAACGCCCACCGAGCCACGCTTGAAGATGTTGCCCGGCATGATGCCGATCTTGCACTCGCCCGGCGTCAGCAGGCCCGGGCAGTTCGGCCCGATCAGCCGCGACTTCGAGCCCGACAGCGCGCGCTTGACCTTGATCATGTCGGTCACCGGGATGCCCTCGGTGATGCAGACGATCAGCGGCACCTCGGCGTCGATGGCCTCCAGGATGGCGTCGGCGGCGAACGGCGGCGGCACGTAGATCACGCTGGCGTCGGCCCCGGTCTGCCTGACCGCTTGCTCGACGGTGTCGAACACCGGCAGGCCCAGGTGCCTGGTCCCGCCTTTGCCCGGCGAGGTCCCGCCGACCATCTTTGTCCCGTAGGCGATCGCCTGTTCGGAGTGGAAGGTGCCCTGGTTGCCGGTGATGCCCTGGCAGATGACGCGGGTGTCTTTACCGATCAG
>CBJNAS010000535.1:0-2261 GCA_966434565.1 uncultured Phenylobacterium sp. | reverse complement strand
GCATCCCGTCCTGGTGGATGCCGCTCTCGTGGGCGAAGGCGTTCTTGCCGACGATGGCCTTGTTGAACTGCACCGGGAAGCCGGTGATCGCCGAGACGTAGCGCGAGGCCCGCGTGATCTGCAGCGGCTCGACGGCCGTGTAGTAGGGCAGCCGGTCGCCGCGCACGCGCAGCGCCATGACGATCTCCTCCAGCGCGGCGTTGCCGGCCCGTTCGCCGATGCCGTTGATGGCGACCTCGACCTGGCGCGCGCCCCCCTGGACGCCGGCCAGGCTGTTGGCCACCGCCAGGCCCAGGTCGTTGTGGCAGTGGGTGGAGAAGATCACCTTGTCCGCGCCGGGCACGTTCTCGATCACGTCGCGGAACAGGGCGGCGTATTCCTCGGGATAGCTGTAGCCCACCGTGTCCGGCAGGTTGATCGTCGTCGCCCCGGCCTGGATGGCGGCCTCGATGCAGCGCAGCAGGAAGTCGCGCTCGGTGCGGGTGGCGTCCTCCGCCGACCACTCGACGTCGTCGATCAGGTTGCGGGCGTGGGTCACCGAGCGGGTGACCGCCTCCAGCACCGCCTCCGGCTCCATCTGCAGCTTCCATTTCATGTGGACCGGGCTGGTGGAGATGAAGGTATGGATCCGCCCGCGCTTCGCGGGCTTCAGCGCCTCGGCGCAGCGGTCGATGTCGCCCGGCGCGGCGCGCGACAGGCCGCAGATCGTGCTCTCGCTCACGATCTTGGCGATCTCGTTGACGGCCTGGAAATCGCCGTTGGAGGCGATCGGGAAGCCCGCCTCGATCACGTCGACGCGCATCTCCTCCAGGATCTTGGACAGCTCCAGCTTCTCCTGGAGCGACATGGAGGCGCCCGGCGACTGTTCGCCGTCGCGCATGGTGGTGTCGAAGACGATGACGCGGTCGCGCTCTTGCGTGGGGGCGACGGCGCTCTCGGCGGAATGGGTCATTTCAAGCTGCTCTTCGCGGAATTTCGGTGTCGGGCGGTTCGGGTGAGAGCCCCTGAACGCCCGGCCGCGAACGCGCGCAGCCTAGTAAGGCGCCCAGGGGCGGCTAAGCCCCAGCGAGAGAAGAAGCAGGCTGTCTTGCCCGGTGCGCATGGGCCTGCATGTAACCGTTTCGCCGCTTCGGCGCAACCTACTCGCGCGAGCGCAACCACGCCCGGGCGGCCCAGCCGAGGCCGATCCAGGCTGCGACCACCAGCACGAGCCAGAGAAGGTCGCGCCCGAGGTCGCCGCGCATCACCCGTGCGATCGAATTGCCGGCGAAGGCGGTGAGCGCGATCTTCGGCACAATGCCGACCGCCGTGCCGGCGGCGAAGTCGACGAGGCGCATCGGCGTGACGCCCGCGGCCATGTTGACGACGATGAAGGGCGCCGAGGGCACCAGGCGCACGATCAGACTCGCGAAGAGGCCGTTGCGGCCCACCAGTTCCATGAACTGCTTCAGACCCTCGCCGGAGAAGGTGGCGAGGGTGCGAGCCCCGGCGAGGCGGCCGAGATAGAAGCCGACCAGCGACGAGACCATGGTGCCGATCCAGCTGTAGGCGAAGCCGGACCAGGCTCCGAACGCCACCACCGCGGCGGCGATCAGCATGAACTGCGGCACGCCCACGAAGGCGAGAACCGCGAAGGCGGCCACCGCGACCGGCAAGGCCCACGGCCCGCTCGCCGCGCCCAGCCAATGCTCCACCGTCGCCTCGCCGTTGAAGCCCAGAACCTGGGCCCAGAACAGGAAGACCAGGCCCACGCCCCCGAACAGGACGAAGGAGACGAAGAGCGTCCGCCATGCCTTGGCGTCCATGTTTGACAGGAAGGCGAAGAGCCGGCGCATCGGGGCCTGAGGTCGCCGATCCGGTTGCGAGGGTCAAGCGACCGGCGGCGGTACATCCCTGCGACCCACGAGCCTGAAACGGCCGAAACCCCTGTTCTTCGGTTCAGGTTCGCTGCGGTGCGACATGGCCGGTTCCCCCGACCGTCGCCTTGAGCTAAACCCCGGCCGTCCCCCGTCCCAAGGAGCCCTGCCCGCCATGTCTTTGCAGTCCGCCGCCCTGTCGCGCGTCAAGCCGTCCGCCACCCTGGCGGCCGACCAAAAAGCGCGGGCGCTGCAGGCGCAGGGCCGCAATGTGCTCAGCCTGGCAGCGGGCGCGCTTGTGATCCTGCTACTCTACCGCCGCATCACCGCGATCGGCCGGCTGACGGTCGCACTGTGGATCGGAATGCTGGTCACGGTCCTATGGATCATCGCCAGCGGCTTGGT
>CBJNAS010000534.1:0-2272 GCA_966434565.1 uncultured Phenylobacterium sp. | reverse complement strand
TTACACGATCGGGTGCGGGGCAGGGCGACTGTGCGCCGGGGTGGGCTGCGCCGGGCGAGTCTGGGGATGGGGCACCTGGCTGGGCTGCTGTGGCCGAGTCGGGTGGGGATGCCGGACCGAGTGGTTGGGCGGCGCTGGCCGATGCCGCTGCCGCTGGTAGTCGGGGTAGCGCGGCGAAGCAGCGAAGCGAATCATCGCGCGGGTTCGGCGAGAATCGGCAGGGATCAAGTGGTTCGCGCGGGTTCGGCGAGGATCGGCGGGGCGGATCAGCGGCTGCCAAGAAGACCGCCGCCAAGAAGTCCTCCAGTGGCTGGTCATCCCGCCGGAAGGATCGCGATCCCGCCGACGCCGACAAGCCCAAGCCCCAGCCCTCGCGCGAGAAGCTGGAGCAGCAGGCGAAGAACATCCTGCTGTACCACCTCGGCCGGCAGATGCAGACCCGCTCGCAGTTGGCGACCCGGCTGCGGAAGAAGGAGATCCCGGACGATATCGCCGAGGCGGTGCTCGACCGCTTCGAGGAACTGCACCTGCTCGACGACGCCGCGTACGCCGAGACCTTCGTCCGTTCCCGGCACTCCGAGCGCGGCCTGGCCAAGCGTGCTCTCGGCTACGAGCTGCGCAAGCGCGGCGTCGACGACGAGACTGCCGCCGAGGCCTTGGAAGCCGTCGACGAGGACCAGGAAGCCACCACCGCACGCCGACTTGTCGACTCTCGGCTGCGCGCCACGCGCGGTCTGGATCCGCAGGTGCGCACGCGCCGGTTGGTGGGGATGCTCGCGCGCAAGGGGTACTCCTCGTCGGTGGCGTTCCGTGCGGTCAAGGAGGCGTTGGCCGAGGAGGGGCAGGAGATCGAGTTCGAGGATCCGAGCTTCGACTGAAACGCCAGCTCAGATAAACCGCAACCGGAGCCGCAACCGCAACCGCAACCGCAACCGCTGCCGCACCCGCAACCGGAGCCGCTGCCGCAACCGCCGCCGGAACTGCCGCCGCAAGCGCAACCAGTCCCGCCCCGCCGCCCTTGCTTTTCCGCAGGCAATTTCCGCCTCGCAGCGCTGCCCATCGAGGCGCTGCCCACGCACTTACAGCGCCATTTCCCACCACTTCCGCCGAACACCACTCCTTCTGGTGCTTTCATCGGGTTTTCGCGGCGACACCAACGGTTGTGGACCACACTCCTCCTTGACCGTATTGTTACCTCGCCCTAACCTCGCACTCAGTGAGGGATCATTGAAGGATCACTCAAGCGCGCTGGGAGCGAACTAAATGGTCGGCCTGTTGATCGCGATCGCAGCGGTGGTCGCGGCGTGCGTCGGCCTGCTCGTGGGTCTGAACGTGGGTGCCTCACGCCGGATCAACAATCTGAAGAAGAGCGCGTACGAGGACTTCGACAAGCAGATCGCCGAGCTGGCGCAGCGTGCGCAGGCCCGGGAGGGCGAGCACGCCGCCGCTGTCGTGGCCGCTCAGCGGGATCTGGCCGCGGTGCATCGGGAGGCCGCTGAGGCGCGCAAGCAGGCCGATGCGCAGGCGGTGCAGATTCGGGAGCAGGCTGCTGCCGCCGCCGCTGTGGAGATGGATCGGGCGCGGCGGATCCGGGATGAGGCCGAGGCTGAGACCCGGGTGCTCAAGGACGACGTCCGGGAGCAGCGGCTGGATCTGGAGCGGCGGGAGGCCCGGCAGGCCGAGCGGGAGGAGCGGTTGGACGCCGACCTGCGGCGGACCGCTGAGAAGGAGCGTGAGCTGGCCGCTGCGGACGCCGAGTTGGAGCGGAAGAAGGCGGAGCTGGCGACGCTGGAGGACGAACGGCGTGCGGTGCTGGAGCGGGCCGCCGCGCTGTCCGCCGCCGAGGCCAAGGCCGAGCTGGTCAAGACGATCGAGAACCAGGCCAAACGCGAGGCCGCGGTGCTGATCCGGCAGATCGAGCAGGAGGCCCGGGACGAGGGCGACAAGCGGGCCCGCAAGACCGTGGCCCTGGCCATCCAGCGAGTGGCCAGCGAGCAGACCGCCGAGTCCGTGGTCAGCGTGCTGCACCTGCCCAGCGACGACATGAAGGGCCGGATCATCGGCCGCGAGGGCCGCAACATCCGGGCCTACGAGTCGATCACCGGGGTCAACCTGATCATCGACGACTCGCCGGAGGCGGTCCTGCTCTCCTGCTTCGACCCGGTGCGCCGGGAGGTCGGCCGGCTGACGCTGGAGGAGCTGGTCCTGGACGGCCGGATCCACCCGCACCGCATCGAGGAGATCTACGAGCGCTCCAAGGCCAAGGTGGAGC
>CBJNAS010000533.1:0-2273 GCA_966434565.1 uncultured Phenylobacterium sp. | reverse complement strand
AAGTCGGTGGTCGGCGCCGCGCCGGAGACCATGGCCTTCCTCACCGCCTACGATTGGCCGGGCAATGTCCGCCAGCTGGAGAACGCGGTCTATCGCGCGATCGTGCTGGCCGACGCGCCCTACCTGCAGCCGCACGACTTTCCGTCGATCTCCGGCGTCGCCGCACCGCCGCCGGAAGCCGCGGCCGAGCCCGCGCCGGTGATCACCGTCCCGGCGGCCACAGCGTCCGCGCCGGCTGACCTCGCCATCGAGCCGCCCGTGCGCATCCTGGATGGCCGCGGCCACCTGCGGAAGCTGGACGAGATCGAGCGCGACCTCATTCAGCTCGCGATCGGCATCTACGCCGGCCACATGAGCGAAGTCGCCCGCCGCCTCGGCATCGGCCGCTCGACGCTCTACCGCAAGGTCCGCGAGCAGGGGCTGGAGGAGCTGGTCAGGGGCGGCGGGGAAGAGGCGGCGGCCTGACCGCCGCGCGCCGATGAGCTGACGCGCTGCCCCGTTTCAAAACCCGCTCACTCCCGCGAAAGCGGGAGCCCAGGTCTTTTTAGTTTTCGGAGGCCGAGGCGTTCCAAGGCCGCCTGCAAAAAAAGCCTGGATCCCCGCCCCGCCGCCCTGCTGCTGGCCACGAAGTCCTATGCTGAGAGGCACGGCCTGAAGCCGCGCGCCCGGGTGGTGGCCACCGCCAATGCGAACGGCCGCGCCATTGCGCTCGGCCATCCGATCGGCGCCACCGGGGCCGTCCTGATTGGCACGGTGCTGGACGAGCTCGAGCGGCGCGATCTGAAGCGCGGCCTGGTGACGATGTGCGCTGCGGGCGGCATGGCGCCGGCGATCATCATCGAGCGCGTGTGAAACGGACGACGGCGTGCCAGGCTCGCGTTCGATGATCCGAGTCGCTGGATTTTCCCCCTAGATGGCCTCCGTCTTCCCCCAGAGTCCGGCGCCGACGCGCCAGAACGAGCGCCGGCAGGCGCTGGCCGTCAAGATCACCGTTCTGGCGCGTCAGATGTGGCTGACCTTCGACCAGCGCGCGGAGAAGATCGGCCTGACGCGCGCCAAATGGAGCGTGGTGGCCGAAGTGACCAACAACCCGGGCTCCACCCAGCGCACGATCGCGGCGCGGTTGCAGGTCACCGACGTCACCGCCGGACGGCTGATCGACCGCCTCTGCGCCGAAGGCTACCTTGAGCGCCACGAGGACCCGGAGGACCGGCGCGCCTACCGTGTCTATCCCACCGAGCCTGCCAAGCCGCTGACGGATCAGCTGCAGGTGCTCACCGCGCGCCACGCCCAGGAGGCGTTCGCGGGGTTCAGCGACGAGGACCTGGAGAGATTCGAGGCCTACCTGGAGGCCGTGACGCGGAACGTCGGCGGCGGGCGCGGGAAGTAGCCCCGGGGCCTCCCTGCAAGCCTGCCGATCCAGTTCGACCATGCGCCGATCAAGACCGAGCGCATGCCCCAGGCCTCGGAGCACACTGAGACCTTCCTCCTGGAGGACATGGGCATAGAATGGGACCGGATCGAAGCCCTCAAGGCCAAGGGCATGATCGCCTGAGCATTGTCTGATTTTGGAGACCCGATGAAACCCGGATCTAGGCTGAAGAGCGCCGTCTGCGACACCGAAGTGATCGTCGTCCGCAGCGCCGGCGACACGGTCGTCGAATGCGGCGGCGCGCCCATGGGCGAGGACCGCCCGGCTGATCGCGGCGCGGTCGATGCCGCGTTTGCCGGCGGCACGATGACCGGCAAGCGCTACGTCGATGCGGCGGGCACGGTCGAGCTGCTCTGCGTCAAGGGGGGCCAGGGCTCGCTGGCGATCAGCGGCGCCGCCCTGCAGATCAAGGACGCCAAGCCGCTCCCGTCCTCGGACTGAGGCGCTTCCTCTCGACCCCTGCCGCAGCAGCGGGGAACCTCCCGACCCTCAGCTCCCCTTCGCAGGTGGGGGAGGACCCACGGGCCCACCCGCGCACGCGGGCGGAGGAGCCCGTGGGGGCGGGGGCGAGCCGCGCCCAGGGCATCTCAGCCGCGTTGGTCGAAGCGGAGGCGCGCTGCCGGCGGCCTTTCCTCTCCACCACTCGCTCGCCGCTGTGCTCGGCGAGCGCTCCTCCTCTCTCGCCGCTGGCGGAAGAGGAGCAGCTTTCCTTTTTGAGAAATGCCCAGGCGACGAGCAGCACCGGCAAGCCACGGTGATGGACATCGCGCGCCGCTACAAACGGCCCCAGTGTGTCCCCTCCCATGAGGGGCAGGGGAATCGCATATGGCTTGAAGGATTG
>CBJNAS010000532.1:0-2274 GCA_966434565.1 uncultured Phenylobacterium sp. | reverse complement strand
TCGCCGTTCGGCAGCGGCTTGAAGCGGTCGGCTTCCTCGCCGCCCTCGCCGGTGTTCGAGCGACCGCCGATCCGGTTCATGGCGATCGCCAGCGTGGTGTGCGCCTCGCGGCTGATCGAGCCAAAGGACATCGCGCCGGTGGCGAAGCGCTTGACGATCTCCGCGGCGGGCTCGACCTCGTCCAGCGGCACGGGCTGGTCCGCCGGCTTCAGCCGCATCAGGCCGCGGATGGTCAGCAGCCGCTCGGTCTGCTCGTTGATCGAGCGGGCGAAGGCCCGGTACTCGTCCGGCACGTTGCCGCGCACGGCGTGCTGCAGCCTGGACACCGATTCCGGGCTCCAGGCGTGCGCCTCGCCGCGCATCCGCCAGGCATACTGGCCGCCGACGTCGAGCATGTCGCGGTAGATCGGCGCGTCGCCGAAGGCGTCGCGGTGGCGGCGCACGCTCTCCTCGGCGATCTCGCGCAGGCCCACGCCCTCGATGGTCGTGGCCGTGCCGGTGAAGTAGGCCTCCACCAGCTCCGAGGACAGGCCCACGGCGTCGAAGATCTGCGCGCCGCAATAGGACTGATAGGTGGAGATGCCCATCTTGGACATCACCTTCAGCACGCCCTTGCCGATGCCCTTGATGTAGTTCTTGCGGACCTCGTAGGCGCTCTGCGGCAAGCCGTTCTCGACCCGGATCTGCTCCAGGGTCTGGAAGGCCAGGTAGGGGTTGACCGCTTCGGCGCCATAGCCCGCCAGCACGCAGAAATGGTGCACCTCGCGCGCTTCGCCGGTCTCGATGACGAGGCCGGTCTGCATGCGCAGACCCTGGCGGATCAGGTGATGGTGCACCGCCGCGGTGGCCAGCGCCGCCGGGATCGGAATGCGGTCCGGCGATGTCGCGCGGTCCGACAGGATGAGGATGTTGGCGTCCGCCAGCACCTGCTCGGTGGCTTCGTTGCAGAGCTGCTCGATGGCCGCCTCGAGCCCGGCCGCGCCCTCCTCCGCCGCCCAGGTCGCGTCCAGGGTGGCGGTGCGGAAGGCGCCGTCGAGCAGCTCGTGGATCGAGCGGATCTTCGCCAGGTCCTCGTCGGTGAGGATCGGCTGGGACACCTCCAGGCGCTTGTGCGACCCGGCCTGGCGGCCGAGCAGGTTGGGCCGGGGACCGATCATCGACACCAGGCTCATGACGAGCTCCTCGCGGATCGGGTCGATCGGCGGGTTCGTCACCTGCGCGAAGTTCTGCTTGAAATACTCGTAGAGCAGCTTCGGCTTGGCCGAGAGCACGGCGATGGGCGTGTCGGTGCCCATCGAGCCCACGGGATCGTCGCCCTGGCGGGCCATCGGCTCCAGGAAGAAGGCGACGTCCTCCTGGGTGTAGCCGAACGCCTGCTGGCGATCGAGCAGGGTCGAGGGATCGTTCGGCCGGGGCGCCTCCGACTGCGCGGGCAGAGACAGGTCTTCCAGCTTGAACTGGGTCTCGCTCAGCCAGTGCTCATAGGGCTCGGCCTCGGCCAGGCTGGCCTTGATCTCCTCGTCCTCGACGATGCGGCCGAGCTCCATGTCGATCAGCAGCATCTTGCCCGGCTGCAACCGCCACTTGCGGACGATCTTCTCCTCGGGAATCTCGAGGACGCCCACTTCCGAGGCCATGACGACGGTGTCGTCGTCGGTGATGACGAAACGCGCGGGCCTGAGGCCGTTGCGGTCAAGGGTGGCGCCGATCTGGCGCCCGTCGGTGAAGGCCACCGCCGCCGGCCCGTCCCACGGCTCCATCAGGGCGGCGTGGTACTCGTAGAAGGCCTTGCGCTTCGGGTCCATCAGCGGGTTGCCGGCCCAGGCCTCGGGGATCAGCATCATCACCGCGTGCGCCAGCGGATAGCCGCCCGCGACCAACAGCTCGAGGGCGTTGTCGAGGCAGGCGGTGTCCGATTGGCCGTGCGGGATCAGCGGCCACATCTTGTGCAGGTCCGCGCCCAGCAGCTCGCTCTCCATCGAGCGGCGCCGCGCGTTCATCCAGTTGACGTTGCCGCGGACGGTGTTGATCTCGCCGTTGTGGGCGACGAACCGGTAGGGGTGCGCCAGCTTCCAGGACGGGAAGGTGTTGGTCGAAAACCGCTGGTGCACCAGCGCCAGGGCCGACTTCGCAAGCGGGCTCTGCAGGTCCTTGTAGAAGGCGCCCACCTGATGGGCGAGCAACAGGCCCTTGTAGACGACGGTCCGCGTCGACAGCGAGGGAATGTAGAGCTGCTTGATGCCCGGCAGGTTGCGCTTCGCGGCCAGCTCGGCG
>CBJNAS010000531.1:0-2276 GCA_966434565.1 uncultured Phenylobacterium sp. | reverse complement strand
TTCCACGTCCAGGCGCACATCTTCGACCGCTTCGTCGGCCGCGAGCGCGGCGGGCCGGGCCTGGGCCTGGCGCTGGTCAAGGCGCTGACCGAGCTGCACGGCGGCTGGGTGGCGCTCGAGAGCGAGCCCGGCGCCGGGGCGGCCTTCACCTGCCACCTGCCCGAGGAGGCGCAGGCGACGGCGGCCCAGCCGGAACTGGGATTCGCCCGCTAGCTTCCCTCCCAGGAGGGACAGGACGCGAAGCGGCCAGGGTGGGGGAGTGCGGGCTAGAACTCAGAGTTCTGTGTCTGGCCCTTGATTCCCCACCCGTCTCTCGCTCCGCTTGATCCACCCTCTCCGTAAAAGGGAGGGGCGATGTCAGTGCTGGCTTTCCGGCATGCGCACGACGAGGCCGTCGAGCTCTTCGGTGATCTTGATCTGGCAGGAGAGCCGGCTGTTCGGCTCGACGTTGTCGGCGAAGTCGAGCATCGACTCTTCCATGGTGTTGCGCTCGCCGGTCTTCCCGGTCCAGTCCGGGTCGACATAGACGTGGCAGGTCGCGCAGGCGCAGGCGCCGCCGCAGTCCGCGTCGATGCCGGGGACGTTGTTCTTCACCGCCCCTTCCATAACGGTCAGGCCCGGCTTCACGTCGATCACGTGCTCCGTGCCGTTGAATTCGATGTAGGTGATCTTGGCCATGGAACCCTATTTCGCCGCCCTCAGGCCGCGACCTCTTTCATGGAGACGGTGGGGTCTGCAAGCTTTCGCTTGTCGACGGGCTTGCGGTTTCCGATGAGCTGACGGCCCATCATGAATTCCGGCGGGGCGTTGATCGCCTCGACGGACTGCAGCTGGTCGCCCTTCAGGTGGAAGACGGCGAACTTCCCGGAGGCGGGATCGCCGCGCACCAGGATTTCGTCGACGTCGAAGGCGTAGCCTGCGATCTGCAGCTTCAAATCGTATTGATCCGACCACTGCCACGGCACCTCGCCGGGCGGCGGGGCGCGGCCGGTTATGGCGGCGGCGGCCTGCTTGGCCTGTTCGAGCGCGTTGGGCACGCTCTCCATGCGGAACATGCGCCCGTAGATCGGCATCGGCCGGTGCGCCACGTCGCCGATGGCGAAGACGTTGGGGTCCGAGGTGCGGGCCTCCAGGTCCACCACCACGCCGCGGGCGGTCTCCAGGCCGCTCTCGGCGGCGAGCTCGTCGTTGGGATGGGCGCCCACGCCCACCACCGCGGCGTCGCAGGCGATCACCCGGCCGTCGGCGAGCCTGACGCCGGTGACCCGTCCGTCCGCACCTTCGAAGCCGGTGACGCTGGCGCCCAGCTCGAAGGTCACGCCGCGCTTCTCGTGGTAGTCGCGGAAGAAGCTCGACAACACCTCGGTGGCGACACGGGCGAGCAGCCGGGGCTCGCGCTCCAGCACCACGACGTCGGCGCACAGGGCGCGGCCGGAGGCGGCGACCTCCAGGCCGATGTAGCCGCCGCCCACCACCGCCAGCCGCGTGCCGGGCCCAATGGCGGTCTTCAGCGCCTCGGCGTCGGCGGCGGTGCGCAGGAAGAGCACGCCTTCCAGATCCGCGCCCGGGATCGGCAGGGCGATCGCCCGCGCGCCGGTCGCCAGCACCAGGAAGTCGTAGTCCAGCTCCGCGCCGTCGGAGAGCTTCACCTTGCGCGCGCTACGCTCCAGCTTCACGGCGCGGACGTTCGGCCGGAAATCGATCTTCTCCTCGGCGTAGAACGCCAGCGGCCTCAGCGCCAGCGAGCTGGCGTCGGCCTCGCCCTTCAGCCAGGCCTTGGATAGCGGCGGCCGCTGATAGGGCGGGATCGGCTCGTCGCCCACCAGAGTGATCGGCCCAGAGTGCCCATACTGGCGCAACAGCGCGGCCAGGGTGCCCCCCGCATGGCCGGCGCCGATGATTACGACGTGCGCGTTAAGATCGCTCATAGCCCCCCGATGCCGAAATCTCCGCCGCCGGTCAACGTGGCGATTGGTCGGCTTTGACCGGTCGCCAAGTTCGATCGCATCAACGATGCGGCGTACGCTTTGATCTGCCCCAATTCTTACGCTGGCGCTTGACGGTGATAGCCTAGACGACGCGCTCCACC
Organism: uncultured Phenylobacterium sp.; assembly: GCA_966434565.1. Classification (GTDB taxonomy): domain Bacteria; phylum Pseudomonadota; class Alphaproteobacteria; order Caulobacterales; family Caulobacteraceae; genus Phenylobacterium. The sequence continues at coordinate 187 of CBJNAS010000531.1, read as the reverse complement.
AGCATCTTCTTGACCTCGGCGATGGCCTTGGCCGGATTCAGCCCCTTCGGGCAGACCTGGGCGCAGTTCATGATGGTGTGGCAGCGGTAGAGCTTGAAGGGGTCCTCCAGCTCGTCCAGGCGCTCGCCGGTCGCCTCGTCGCGGCTGTCGATCAGCCAGCGGTAGGCGTGCAGCAGCGCCGCCGGAC
>CBJNAS010000530.1:0-2282 GCA_966434565.1 uncultured Phenylobacterium sp. | reverse complement strand
GTTCCTTCCTGACGCCGCTGCAGGGTTTCGAGCACCAGTTGGGGCCGCCGCCCGGCGTCCCCGCGCCCGCCGTCCTCCCGGAGCTCTCCGCCTATGTCGCCGAGCACGCCGCCCGGCTCAGCGCCCGGACGGTGGCGAGCTACACGGCCCCGTTCCCCCTGGAGCTGCGGCTGATCGAGCCGGAAAAATACTTCTTCGAGTTGCTGGACGCCCCGAAGCGCGGCTTCTGGTTCCGGGCGCCGTCGGCCGCGGAGATCGACGACCCGATCGTCCACCAGGCGCTGATCGCGTTTGCGTCCGACTTCTGGTTCGCCGGCGTCGGGGCGGGGGCCCACGTGCTCCCCACCGACCGGGACAAGCTGCAGATCCTCAGCCTCGACCATGCGGTCTGGTTCCAGCGGCCGGCGCGCGCGGATCGCTGGCTGCTCTTTCTGATGGACAGCCCCTCCGCACATGAAGGTCGCGCCTTCTGCCGCGGCCTGCTCTACGACGAGGCCGGCGTGCTGGTGGCCGCCAGCTCGCAGGAGACGCTGCTGCTCGCCACATGAGCCGCAGCGCGGCCGCAGACGGCGGCCTAATCAGCACGCCTGTGATGCCGGGCGCGAGAAGGCTGGCGCGCCGAGCCGATCGATGGCACTCGGCGGGCCTGGCATGGAATGCGAAAGATGAATCCTGTTTACATCTGTGACGGCGTGCGGACGCCGTTCGGCCGTTACGGCGGCGGCCTCGCGTCGGTGCGGGCGGACGATCTGGGCGCGGCGCCGATCCGCGCCCTCGCCGAGCGGAATCCGCAGATCCGCGAGGCCGTGGACGAGGTGTTCTTCGGCTGCGCCAACCAGGCCGGCGAGGACAACCGCAACGTCGCCCGCATGAGCCTGCTGCTGGCGGGCCTTCCGGAGACGACGCCGGGCGTGACGGTGAACCGGCTCTGCGCCTCGGGGCTGGAGGCGATCGGCCAGGCCGCGCGCGCCATCGGCATGGGCGAGGTCGAGGTGGCGATCGCCGGCGGGGTGGAGAGCATGAGCCGCGCGCCCTTCGTCATGCCGAAGGCCGTCTCGGCCTTCCAGCGCGCCAACGAGGTTCACGACACCACCATCGGCTGGCGGTTCGTCAACCCGGCCATGAAGGCGCAGTACGGCGTCGACTCCATGCCGGAGACGGCGGAGAACGTCGCCCAAGAGTGCGGCGTGTCCCGGGAGGACCAGGACGCGTTCGCGCTGCGCTCGCAGCAGCGGGCCGCCCGCGCCGCAGAGCGCGGCTTCTTCGCCGAGGAGATCGTTCCGGTCGAGGCGCCCAAGGGCAAGGGCGTGATGCTCGTGAGCGCGGACGAACACCTGCGGCCCGACACGACCCTGGAGACGCTGGCGGCGCTGAAGCCCGTCGTGCGGCGGGACGGCACGGTCACCGCCGGCAACGCCTCCGGGGTGAACGACGGCGCGGCGGCGGTCGTCCTGGCCTCGGCCGAGGCGGCGGCGCGGCTGGGCCTGCGGCCCCACGCGCGGGTGCTCGGGATGGCGTCGGCCGCGCTGGCGCCTCGGGTCATGGGCCTCGGCCCGATCGGCTCGACCCGCAAACTGCTGGAGCGGCTGGCGCTCGACATTTCGGATTTCGACCTCATCGAGCTGAACGAGGCCTTCGCCAGCCAGGGGCTCGCGGTTCTGCGGGCGCTCGGTCTGCCCGACGATGCGGAACAGGTGAACCCCAACGGCGGTGCGATCGCCCTGGGCCATCCTCTCGGCGCCAGCGGCGCGCGCCTGGTGGTCACCGGCGTCCATCAGCTCGAAGCGGCTGGCGGGCGGCTGGGCCTGGCGACGATGTGCGTCGGCGTGGGCCAGGGGGTCAGCCTGGCGTTCGAGCGCGTCGCCTGAAGGCCTGCGCGCCAGGTCTGCCGGGCGGCGCGAGCCTCACACACGCGCGCGCCGCGCCGATTAGTCGTCGCGATCGCGGTAATTGCTGCGGCCGCGGCGGCGCCGGCTTGTCCGCCGCGGCCGAGTTTCTAACCCGCCAGCGCCACGCCGTCCCCGGGCGGGCGATGCGCCGGCGTCCGGCGACCGGGTCTGAGGGGCTGAGCGAGGGGACCGGGCCGTGACCGCGTGGGGCCGGTCTTCGAAGCTGGGCGCGGCTGACGCCCCGCTCTATCTCCAGCTCGAGCGGGAGCTGCGGGCGCGCATCGAGAGCCGCGAGCTGGCGTCCGGCGCAGCCCTGCCCAGCGAAGAGCAGATCTGCCAACAGTACGGCGTCAGCCGGATCACGGTGCGCAAGGCGCTCGACGGGCTCATCGC
>CBJNAS010000529.1:0-2291 GCA_966434565.1 uncultured Phenylobacterium sp. | reverse complement strand
CGGGCGCAACGGGCTGAACGTCAGTCGACGTGTGCGCCGGCGGTCCTTCTCGTACACGTCGAGCGCGATCGGGTCGGGCCACAACCCGCCGTTTCAAGGGGCCAGCGCCTTGGCGACGGCGCTCTGCAGCGCCTCGTCCTGGCGGATGGACGCGGCCCGGAGCCGACCGCCGCGGCTGCTCAGGAGGCCGCCCCCGGCAAGCTCGGCCTCGGCGGCGCAGGTCGCGCCGATCAGCCGGCCTCGGCTGTTCAGGACGAACACCGGCGCCTCCGCCGCCTCGCTGGCGGCGAGCATGCCCGACAAGGCGCGTTCCTCGGACGCGAGCTGCTGGCGCACGGCCGACTGGACGAAGGGGATCAGGGCGGCGAAGCGCGCGAGTTCATCCGCGGCGAACGGCTCTCTCTTTGAGACCGAGGTGCGCAGCAGAAGGTCCGGGCCGCGATAGAGCACGGCTTGGCAATTATAGCTCACGTCGAAGCGTTCGAACAAATCGCCGTAGATGGAATGCCGACGCCGGGCTTCCCGGTCGACCAGATCCTGATCGGTGACCGGCTGCATGACCGGTGCGCTGCGGCCAAGCCGCAGCCGCGGGTTTTTTGCGAGGCTGGCGAACCCGTGCGTCTCGCTGGTTGCGATGAAATCCGGATCGACGTTGGTCAGCCATTGAAAAAGCAGACCATCGTCGGAATCGCGGGCGATGAGCTGTCCAGTCGAGCCGCCGCAACTCTCGGCAAGGGCGCTCAAGGCGGAAATCCAAGCTTCCGGGTCAATGGCCGCGTCAAGTAAGAGTAACTTGACTCGATCCAGTTCGCTGGAAGTCGCCCCCATGAACTACGCCACCCGACCTCGGCATCACAATTCGCGCAGAATTGAGAACGCGTCGAAGGGTACGCGATCTGTCAGACGCCAGTCATCCCCAAAGAACGGCAGGATGCTCCGAGCGGATTGAGTAGAGGGGCTGCAACAGGGTCGCCCCCATGGGCGAAAGCCGCATTCACGCTTCAAGCGCGTGCTGCGGCGACGTCGAGCAGAGGCTAGCGCGCTGGCGCGCCATGACCTTGATGCGGTTGGACGGCCAACGAACTCGCGGGTGTGCTTCCGGGGGAAGCTCGACCGCGGCCGTCATCCCCTCAATCCCGATAATACCGCCGGTGCCGCCGATGCCGTCCCTCATACCCCCCGCGGCCGTCGCAGCTCACCCGGGCGACCTGGTTGCCGACCACGGCGCCGCTGACGCCGCCCAGGACGGCGCCCGTCGTGTTGTGGGTGATCGCGTTGCCGATCAGGGCGCCGCCAATACCGCCCAGGACGGTGCCGGTCACCTTGCGGTCGTGGGCGTGGCGCTGGCAGCTCTCGGCGCTCGCCATGGAAGGGGCGGCGACGGCGGCGATCAGGCCGGCGATCATCAGGGCGCGGCGCATTCGGTGGTCCTCTCTCGGTTGGATGGCGGCGAAGCTCTACAGTGAAAGGTGGCGATCCTGTGTTCAGCCCTGCATCGCCTGGACAAGCAGGATCGTGCTCATCCCGGTGAACGCCAGGCTACCCAGGAAGAAGGCGAGGCTCGCCAGCGAGCAGCGTCCGCCCGGTCCGTCGAAGCGCCAGTGTCCCATGGCTCGCGATCTCTCCTGCGCCAGCTGTTGCGCGCCGGCATAGCATCGCGAACCTGAACCGTTGTTGAACCTGGCCCTCAGCCTAGCGCGGCGTGATCGCCGTGGAGGTCACCCAGCCGCGGTTGCCGTTCTCGTCGTCGGCCTCCCACCAGATGCCGTTCTTCTGGCCGGTCGGATAGACCAGCTCGCCGGGCTGGAAGCTGCGCACCGCCGCCCCGCCGGGAGAGGGGGTCTTGTGCAGCACCACCACCTTGGTCGCGCGGTAGGCCTGGACGCCGGCGGCCTGGCTGGCCTCCTGGCCGGTGGGCGCGTTGCGCTGGAGGTAGCTCACCAGGTCGACGAAGGCGTTGAAGTAGGCCGCGGTGATGACCTTGCCGATCTCGGTGTTGGCGTAGCCGCCGCCGGCCGCGGCGCCGAAGCCGTTCCAGCCGCCGCCCCCGCCGCCCAGCTCGAAGCCGATGTCGGTCTTCTGCGCCACGCCTTCGGCCACATAGAGCTGCTCGGTGGTGCGCGCGTCCACCAGCGTGATCAGCGCCTGGGCCTCGGACTTCTTGGTGCGCAAGCCCCCGGCCAGCGCGCCGAAGCCGCCCAGGCGGCCGCCGAAGGCGCCGGCGATCGCGCCGAGGTTGTTGCCCCCGGAGTTGGCGTTCGAATTGGCGATGTCGGGGATGATGAAGAAGT
>CBJNAS010000528.1:0-2292 GCA_966434565.1 uncultured Phenylobacterium sp. | reverse complement strand
TTGCCGGTCCCGTTCGGCGTCAGCATCTTCCCGCGGGAAATCTTCAAGTGCCCGAAAGCGTGGGCCGAACGTCGGGGCGAGATCATCCATTGGTCGGAGCCCGCCCGTGGCGGCCACTTCGCGGCCATGGAGCAGCCACAGGCCTTCGCCGAGGAGCTCCGCAACTTCGCCCGCAGCGCCGCCCCGGCCTTGCAGGACGGCCGGGACTAGAGCGCGTTGCGCGCAGGTCGATAGCAGTCAGCGCTTGAACCCGTGGCCGATCTTTTACTCGGCGGTCAGGCCGATCAGGCGACCAGATCCTGGGGCTCGTGATTGGCTGCGGCGGGGTCGCCCACGCCCGTCAGGACGCCGAAATCCGAGCTGATCACCGTGCGGCCGACCCGTGGAGCGGTCGGCTGGGAGTCCTGCGGCAGGATGTGATCGCGCTCCTCGAACATGATCCGGAGAATCTCGTCGCTGCGCGCCTCGATGACCCCGCGCGGCGCGATCACGCTCAGCGCCAGCCGTTCGACGCGCCGCCGCGGCGGCAGCAGAATGGCGACGACGCCGCTGCCGTCCTCGTGCGCTTTCGGCTGCACGACGAACCCCTGCTTCCTGAGCTCGATCAGCTCCTGGAAGGTCTCGTTGAGGCGCACGCGGCGCCCGGGATCCGGCTCTTCTGCATTCAGCCGGTGCAGGGCCGAGCTGATGTGCATGTCGCGGTAGCTCGACAGGATCAGCCGACCCTGCGGGCTGTGCAGCAGCGACTCCTCGCGGCCGGCATGATCGCAGACAGCGTGCTCCGAGGCGCCCTGCACCACGTGGAGATGCTGCACCACGTAATTGACCGCGGTCGACAGCAGCACGGTCTCGCCGACGAGCGCCGACACGTGATCGAGGGCTTCGAGGACCGCGCCGCCGCGGAAGAGGGTCGGATCGACCCAGGCGCCCAGCAGGGCGACCCGCGCGGTCGGCGTATAGGTGCGCCGATACCGGTTGTAGTGGAGATACCCCAGCCGCGTCAGCGAACGCAGCAGCTCCGAGGTGCTGGACTGCGGGTAGGACAGCGCCCGCGACATGTCCATCACCGTGGCCGAGGGGTGATCCCGGTCGAAATACTCCAGAATTTCAAGGACCCGACGCGCCGACTTGATGGTGCGCTCTTCCCGCGTGGTCACGGATCGCTCCCTTGCTGACTCTTGCACGGCTGTCTCTTGCAGCCTGGCCGAAATCTAGGCGCATCAGGCCCGACTCGCAAACGGTTTTCCGCATTGCGTTCGGTTTTTCGAACGCCTATCGCTTCACTTCGGCGACGGAAGATTCCCGGACGCTCGCCGCGGCCGCAGGGGGAGACAGGACTTGCACGGCGCGCTCGGAAGGTCGGAAGAAACAGCCAGGATGCGGCGCCCACGGAGACGGCCGTGACGAAGTCTCGCGCCCAGATCGGCGCAGAGCCGCGGCGCGCGTCCGGCGCACAGGCCGCAGCCTCCGGCCCTCGGGCGATGTCGCGGGTCCTTCGGCTCTTCGACCTGCTCGCCATAAAGCGCGGCGGGATGAGCCTTTCGGATGCGAGCGAGGCGCTCGGCGTGCCCAAGAGCACCCTGCTCAGCTCGCTCAAGGCGCTGGTCGCGGACGGTTTCCTGATCAGCGAAGGCGGCGTCTACCAGCTCGGACCCGGAACCTTCCGCCTGGCCGGCTCGATCATGGCGTCCTGGTCCATGCCGGACCTCGTGCGCCCCTACGTACGCGGTCTCGCTGCGGCGACTCGCGAATCCGTGGGCTTCGGCATCGTCGATTGGGAGATCGGGCAGATCATCTACACCGACGCTGTCAACAGTCCCCAGCCAGTGCACTACGCCATGCGCGCCGGCGTGCGCGCGCCGCTGTACGCGAGCGCCGCAGGGCGTGTCCTGCTCGCCTTCGCGCCCGAGGAGCGCGTGGCGGAATACCTTCGGCGCACCCGGTTCAAGCCGCTCACGGACTCCACCGTGACCAAGGCTGAACAGCTGAGGGAACAGCTCGCGGACGTGCGGAAGCTCGGCTACTGCGCGAGCTTCGGCGAGCTTCTGAAGGACTCCGGCGCCGTCGCAGCGCCGGTGTTCGACCCCAAGGGCGAAGCGGTCGGCGCCTTGATGGTGGGCGCGCCGCTCGAGCGGATGCGGGACAATCTCGGCGCGCTGCTGACCGCGGTGCGCAGCTTCGGCCGGCAGGCCTCCGGACTCGAGCCGGCCGACGAGCCGCTCGCCGCCTCGCTCTATCCATCACCCATGTGAACGCTGCGTCGGCGTCCGCGCCTGCGACTGTCAAACGCCC
>CBJNAS010000527.1:0-2301 GCA_966434565.1 uncultured Phenylobacterium sp. | reverse complement strand
CAGCATCGAGCCGAAGCCGACCGGGTTGAAGTTGTACAGGTGCGCGCGCTTGAACTCGATGTAGGACGGGCTCAGCTTCAGCGGCTTGTTGATGACCAGGTCCGCGGTCACCGCGCCGATCCAGGCGATGGCGACGTTGGAGTAGAAGCCCAGGACGTTGTTGAGGAACCCGAACACGCCGCCTTCCATCAGCGCCAGGGAGATGCCGACGTTCAGGAAGATCCACACCACCCGGCCGGGATGCCAGTGCAGCAGCCGGGAGAAGAAGTTGGACCAGGACAGCGAGCCGGAGTAGGCGTTCGTCGTGTTGATCTTGATCTGCGACAGGATCACGAAGAAGGTGGCCAGGCCCAGCGCCACCGGGGCGGCGAAGGTCTTCAGGCCCGCGAGGTACTGCTGGATGGGCTGGTCGGCCTTGGTCAGGCCCACCTTGTCGGCGATGTAGAAGGCGAGGAAGGCGCCGCCGAGCTGCTTGAGCGCGCCGAGGACGACCCAGCCCGGGCCGGCCGACAGCACCGAGGCCCACCAGCGCTTGGCGTTCGCGGGCGTCTTGTCGGGCATGAAGCGCAGATAGTCGACCTGCTCGCCGATCTGCGCGATCAGGGACAGTGCGACGCCAGCGCCGGCTCCGGCGGACAGGAAGCTGAAGGCCGAGCCGTTGGACGAGCTGCCGCCGAAGTGGGTGAACGCCGCGAACTTGCCCGGGTCCTGGATCGCGATGGACACGAAGGGGGCGACCATGAGCAGCAGCCAAATCGGCTGGGTCCACACCTGCATCTTCGACAGGGCGGTCATGCCGTAGATGACCAGGGGGATCACCAGGAGCGAGGAGATCAGATAGCTGATCGCCAGCGGGATGTGCAGGCCGAGTTGGAAGGCCTGCGCCATGATCGAGCCCTCGAGGGCGAAGAAGATGAAGGTGAAGCTGGCGTAGATGATCGAGGTCAGCGTCGAGCCCAGGTAGCCGAAGCCGGCGCCGCGGGTGAGCAGGTCCATGTCGATGGAGTACTTCGCCGAGTAGTAGGCGATCGGGATGCCGGTGACGAAGATGATGACCGCGGCGATGGCGATGGCGGCCGCGGCGCTGGAGAAGCCGTAGGAGATGGCGATCGACCCGCCGATGGCGAAGTCGGCCAGGTAGGCGATGCCGCCGAGCGCTGTGGTGGCCACGACGTACGGGCTCCAGCGGCGGAAGGACTTGGGCGCGTAGCGCAGCGAGTAGTCCTCCAGCGTGTCGTTCTTGGCCCAGCGGTGATAGGAGCGCCGGGCCGTCGGCGGGCCGGCCTGTGGCGACGGCGGGGCGACGGCGGACTGGCTGTCGGTGTCAGTCATGCTCTTCCCTCTTCGCTTTCGCGGGGCGGTGGGTTTTCCGGTGGTCGGGGTTCACCGGACGCCGAAGAGCGTCGTGTCGGCTGATGTCAGCTGTGTTACGCCGAGTTACTTCCTCAGGAAAATATTTCTACGACGGGGTATTGGGTCTCACCAGGGCTTACGATGAGTCCGCCATCGAGAGGCGGAAAGGCAGGGCGTCACAGTTGGGTGATGATGTCGAAGTCGAAGACGTCCGCTTTGGCCAGGTAGATGCGCTGGGACACGTGATTGCCGCGCAGTGCGAGCCGGCCGCGTGGGCCCTCGTAGAGCACGCCCTCGGCAACGGCCTCGACTGCGCGCACATCAAGGGTGCGCGCCCGCCGAACCAGCGCCGCCAACAGCATGACTCCCTCGTAGCAGGACTCTCCGAGGCTGCTCAGCGGCGGTGCCTCCGGACCGAAGCGGGCCGTGTAGCGCCCGTTGAAATCCAGGCTCTCCGCGGTGGCGAGCGTCTCGAAGTAGCCAGCCGCGGCCCACAGGTTCTCGGCCGCCCCGGCGCCGGTGGCCAGCAGCATGTTCTCGTCCATGTGCGTGCTCAGCCGCAGGCACCGCTGATGCAGCCCGCGCTCGGCGAAGCCGCGGTTGAAATACACCGCGTCCGCACCCACCAGCAGCATCAGGACCGCGTCGGCCTCGCACCGCTCGACGCGTCGCACCACACCGGTGAAGTCCTCGGTGCCCAGCGGGACGAAGATCTCCTCGCGCACGCTGGCCCCGCAGGAGCGCGCATAGCGCCGTGCCGCCTGTGCGGTGGCCCGCGGCCAGATGTAGTCGTTGCCGACCACGCACCAGTTCCTGGCCCCGGCGGACGCTGCGAGCAGCCGCATCGCTGGCAGCAGCTGCCCGGCTGGGGTCTCCCCGGTCATGAACACTCCCGGCGTCCGCTCCCCGCCCTCGTACTGTGTTGTGTAGACGTACGGGACGCGCCCG
>CBJNAS010000526.1:0-2301 GCA_966434565.1 uncultured Phenylobacterium sp. | reverse complement strand
TACTACACCCTGGGCTGGGGCGGCTGGTGGTTCTGGGACCCGGTGGAGAACGCCTCCCTCATGCCCTGGCTGCTGGGCACGGCCCTGCTGCACTCCTCCCTGGTGCTCGAGCGACGCGGCGCCCAGGTGGGTTGGACCCTGTTCCTGGCGATCCTGACCTTCTCGATCAGCCTGGTCGGCACCTTCCTCGTACGCTCGGGCGTGCTGACCAGCGTCCACGCTTTCGCCCTCGACCCGCGTCGCGGCGTCTACATCCTGGCGGTCATCGGCGTGATCACCGGGGCGGCGCTCGCGCTCTACGCCTGGCGCGCCCCGGCGCTGAAGTGCGGGGCGCTGTTCGCGCCCCTGTCCCGGGAGTCCGGGGTGGCGGTGAACAACCTCCTGCTGGTGAGCGCGGCAGGGACCGTCTTCCTGGGCACCTTCTATCCCCTGTTCGTCTCGCTCCTGCGCAACGACAGCATCTCGGTCGGGCCGCCCTACTACCATCGCACCTTCGGGCCGATCTTCATCCTGCTGCTCGCGGTGGCCGGCGCGGGGCCGATGCTGGACTGGCGGCGTGAGGAGCTCGGCCGCCTGGCGCAGCGGGCGCGCTGGCCGCTTGCCGCGGCCGGCCTGGTGCTCGTCGCCACGTGGCTGATCGCCGGGCCGCGCCACCTGCTCGCCGGCCTCGGTCTCGCCCTCGGCGCCTGGCTGGTGCTGGGCTCCGCCTGGATCGTCGCCCGCCGCTGGCGGATGGGGAGCCTGGCGCCGCTGGCGGTCTGGGGGCTTGTCGTGGCCCACGCGGGCCTCGGCGTCGCCGCGATTGGCGTGACCGGCGTCTCCACCTGGCATGCAGACCGGGTGCTCTCGATGCGGCCGGGACAGAAGACGACGCTGGCCGGCCGCACCGTGCGGCTCGAGGCGCTCGGACCGGCCGACGGGCCGAACTTCCAGGCCATGCGCGCCCGGTTCCAGGTCGAGGGTCCGCTGGGCGTTCGCGAGCTGGACTCCGAGCGCCGCAACTTCTCCGCCAGTGGCGCCACTACGACCAAGGCCGGCATCGGCGTGGGCCTGCTCGGCAACGTCTACATCTCGGTCGGCGACGCGAACCCGGACGGCTCCATCGTGGTGCGGATGTGGAGCCATCCGCTGGTCGACTGGATCTGGGCCGGCTGTCTGATGATGGCTTTCGGCGGCGTCCTGTCGCTCTGTGACCGGACCTTGCGCCAGGTCACCCTCGTCCACGTTCGCAGGACCCGGCCGGCGGCCGCGCCGGCGATCCCATGAGACGTTTGGCCTATCTTGCGCCCTTGGCGGCGTTCGGCGTGCTGGTGGCGGCCTTCGCCGCGGGGCTCGGCCGCGACCCCAGCCGGCTGCCCTCGACGCTCATCGGCAAGCCCCTGCCGGACTTCTCCCTGCCGTCGGTGAACGCCGACCAGGCGGGGCTGCGCGCGCGGGAGCTGCGGGGCGTGCCGCGCCTGCTCAATGTCTTCGCCTCCTGGTGCGTCGCCTGCCGGGAGGAGCACCCGGTGCTCCTGCAGCTGAGCGCACAGGGCGTGCCGATCGAGGGGCTCGACTGGAAGGATGCGCCCGCCGACGGCGCGCAGTATCTCGCGCGTGAAGGCGACCCTTACCGCCGGGTCGGCGCCGACCCCTCCGGCCGCACCGGCATCGACCTTGGCGTGGCGGGCGTGCCGGAGACCTTCGTCGTCGATGCTCAGGGCCACGTCGCCTTCAAGCAGGTCGGCCCGATCAGCGAGGCCGACTGGACACAGACGATCGGCCCGCTGATGGCGCGCCTGAAGGAGCAGAGATGAGGCGCGCGGGACTCGCCCTGGCGCTCGCCCTGGCCTTCGCGGCGCCGGCGCATGCGGTGCTGCCTGACGAGCAGCTGAAGGACCCCATGCTCGAGGCGAGGGCGCGGGCGCTCAGCGCCCAGCTTCGCTGCGTGGTCTGCCAAAACCAATCCATCGACGACTCCGACGCGGCGCTGGCCCACGACCTGCGCGTCCTTCTGCGCGAGCGGCTGCAGGCCGGCGACACCGACGATCAGGCGGTTGGCTACATCGTCGCGCGCTACGGAAGCTACGTGCTGCTCAAGCCGCCGTTCGACGGCCGCACGCTCGCGCTGTGGATCGCGCCGGGGCTGTTCCTGCTTGGCGGCGGCGCCTGGGTAACCCGCTACCTGGCCGATCTTTCTCTAAAACCTTGGCAGGAATACACACTCGCTCGGGTCATGGCAGCGGTGGACGCCGGTGCAGACGGGATCATGTTTGACAACAATTCCTAGTACTACAGTAGAGAACTAATCGAACAGTTCAA
>CBJNAS010000525.1:0-2315 GCA_966434565.1 uncultured Phenylobacterium sp. | reverse complement strand
AGGCTCTCGCCGACCAGCATGGCGCGCGCGCCGCAGCGCTCCAGCCGGGTCACGTCCTGCGCCGTGAAGATCCCGCTCTCGGTGACCAGCAGGGCGCCCTCAGGGGCCAGCGGCGCCAGGCGCTCCGTCACCGCCAGATCGGTCACGAAGCTGCGCAGGTCGCGGTTGTTGACGCCGACGAGATCCGCGCCGAGGCGGCCGGCGCGGCCCATCTCGGCCTCGTCGTGCACCTCGACCAGGGCGTCCATGCCGAATCGCCGGGCCTCGCCGATCAGCGCGCCGGCCAGGGCGTCGTCGACCATGGCGAGGATCACCAGGATGGCGTCGGCGCCCAGGGCGCGGGCCTCGGCGACCTGCCAGGGGTCGACCAGGAAGTCCTTGCGGATGCAGGGCAGGGCGACGGCGTCCCGCGCGGCCGTCAGATAGGCGTCCGCGCCCTGGAAGCTCGGGGCGTCGGTCAGGACGGAGAGGCAGGCCGCGCCGCCCGCTTCGTAGGCGCGGGCCAGGGCCGGCGGGTCGAAGTCCGCGCGGATCAGGCCTTTCGACGGCGAGGCCTTCTTGATCTCGGCGATCAGCGCCAAGCGGCCGGGGCGATGGGCGCGCTCGAGCGCCGCGCGGAAGCCGCGGGGCGGGGAGGCGGCCCTGGCCGCCGCCTCGACCTCGCCCTGGCCGCGGACAGCCTTGCGCTCCGCGACCTCGCGGGCCTTGTAGTCGGCGATCTTCGCCAGGATGTCGCTCATTGGGCAACCTCTGCGCGGGTGGCGGCGATGAGGCGATCCAGCGCGCCCTGGGCGCGGCCGTCGTCGATCACCGCCCCGGCCAGCTCCACGCCATCGCGCAGGGTCTCGACCTTGTCGGCCACCAGGAAGGCGGCCGCGGCGTTCAGCAGCACGATGTCGCGATAGGGCCCGTGAGCGCCGGCCAGCAGGTCGCGCAGGGCCGCGGCGTTCTGCGCCGGCGTCCCGCCCGTGAGGTCGCTCAGCGCCGCGCGTGGCAGGCCCACGGCCTCGGGGGTAATGCGGAACAGCCGCACCTGGCCGTCGCGCCATTCGGCGACCTGGGTCTCGCCGGTCGTGGTGATCTCGTCCATGCCCTGGCCGTGTACGGTCCAGGCTCGCTCGGCGCCCAAAGCTCCCAGCACGCGGGCCAGCGGCTCGACCCAGCGGGTGTCGTAAACGCCCAGCAGCTGGCGCCTCGCGCCCGCCGGATTGGTCAGCGGCCCCAGCAGGTTGAAGATGGTGCGGAAGCCCAGCTCCGCCCGGATCGGCGTCACATGGCGCATGGCGCCGTGATGGGCGGGGGCGAACAGGAAGCAGATGCCGGCTTCGTCCAGCGCCGCCAGCTGCTGGGCGTGGGTGGCGGCGATGTTGACGCCCAGTTCGGCGAGCACGTCGGCGGCGCCCGATTTCGACGACAGCGCCCGGTTGCCGTGCTTGGCGACCTTCAGGCCCCCGCCCGCCGCCACCAGGGCCACGGCGGTGGAGACGTTCAGGGTGTGCAGGCCGTCGCCGCCGGTGCCGCAGACGTCGATGGTCTCGAACGGATGCTCCAGCATGACCGCGGCGCGGCGCATGGCCCGGGCGCAGGCGGTGATCTCGCCCACCGTCTCGCCGCGCAGGCGCATGGCGGTGACCGCGGCGGCGACCTGGGCCGGGGTGGGCTCGCCGCGCAGGCAGGCGGCGAAGAACTCGCCGGCGTCCGCCTCGGACAGCGTCGCCCCGTCGGCCAGACGGCTGAGCAGCGGCTTGAAGGCGTCGGACATGACCTCAGACGGCGGCCAGGCGCCGCACGCCCGCGAGCTCGAGGAAGTTGGCCAGCAGCTCGTGGCCGCACTCGGTGGCGATGGATTCCGGGTGGAACTGCACGCCGTGGATCGGGCGGGTCCTGTGCTGCACGCCCATGATCTCGCCGTCGTCGGTCCAGGCGGTGACCTCCAGCAATTCGGGGGAGGTGTCGCGGCGGATGCACAGGCTGTGATAGCGGGTGGCGGTGAAGGGGTTCTTCAGGCCCGCGAAGACGCCCTTGCCGGTGTGATGGATCGGGCTGGTCTTGCCGTGCATCAGCTGGCCGGCGCGGACCACCTCGCCGCCGAAGGCCTGGCCGATCGCCTGGTGGCCCAGGCAGACGCCGAGGATCGGCAGCTGCTCGGGCGCGGCGGCCAGCAGCCCCAGGCAGATGCCGGCCTCGTTCGGGGTGCAGGGCCCGGGCGACAGCAGCACGCCCTCGGGCTGCAGCGCCAGCGCCGCCTCCACCGTGAGCGCGTCGTTGCGGTGGACGACCGTCTCCGCCCCCAGCTCGTTCAGATAGTGGACGAG
>CBJNAS010000524.1:0-2315 GCA_966434565.1 uncultured Phenylobacterium sp. | reverse complement strand
GGAACGACTTGCCGATGTTGTCGACCACGAGGCCTTCGCCGACGAGGCCGGGCAGAGAGGGGAAGCGCTCCTGCTTCAAAGGATCTCCTGCCCTTTCGCTAGCGGCCGGCGGCGGGCGCGCCGCCGGCCGGCTTGTTGGAGTCCTTGGGATAGAAGACGCCACGCGGGCGGTCGGCCTTGTTGCGGCCCTTGGCGCCGCCTTCCATGTGACCCTGGCCGGTCTTGGTGTTGAACACCATCCGCGTCCCGCGCAGCACGTTCTGTCCCTGGGTGGCGACCACGTCGCCGGTCACCGTAAGCGTATCCGAGCCCGCCTCATAGACCGCGTTGTCGCCATGCACCTTCTGCTGCGGCGTCACATAGTAGACGGAGCCGTCGGCCTTGAGGCGAATCAGGTCGCCGCAGCCGCCGCTCTTGCCGCCGCCGCCACCGTCGCCCTTGGTTTCGAAGTCCGCCGTCAGCACGTCGGCGCGCAGGCGCGCGTTGTCCTGCAGCGCCTCGGCGTGCCCCCGCCAGATCGAGGTGCAGGCGCTGTTCGCCGTCTCCAGCTCGTCGGCGGTAATGTCCACCGGCGCGTTCGAATTGGTCGCCAGCTGGGCGGCCGCGGGGCCTGCCAGCAGGACGGCCGCCGCCGCCGCGCTCAGGGAAAGACTCTTCAGTCGCATGCCTCCGCCTGCTCTTACCTTCTGATCCTGTCGAGGCGCGTATGCACGCCGCCCTTGAAGTACATTCGATCGCCCTTGTCCCGGACGGAATAGGACTTCGCCTGGATTTCACCAAGCGACCCGGAGCCCTGAATAGGACCTGAACCGACGATCTCCCCGGTCTTGGTGTCGAACAGCGAGGTCGCTGTGTCGAAGGCGCCCTTGGAGTCCACCAGGCGCACCCCGCCGTGCAGGGCGAGCTTGTAGGAGCCCTCGTTGTAGACGCCGGCCGCGGCGGTCAGGCGGATCGGGTCGGGGCCCTGTTCGTCCATCACCAGGGCCGGTCGGTCCAGCAGCACGCGCTGGTACTCGTTCGGGTCGCGGGTGGCGCTGTCGGCGGTGAGCACGAAGGCCCGGCCACGGTCGTCGCGACCGACCAGGCGCGGGTGCACGAGCCGGATCGGCGCCTGGGTCTCCTTCGGCTGCACCGGCTGCGAGGTCACGGCGTTGTAGAGCATCGCCGCGGCCAGCCCGCCCAGGATCAGGCCGATCGCCGCCGGCAGCAGGATGCGCAGAAGGCGAATCAGGTGCGACCGGCGCCGCCAGCGGAGCACCTGGGCCCGCCGGTCGGCGGCGGAGACGAAGGCGATATCCTGGGCCGACACCGCGCCAGCCCTCAGGTGTGCGCGAAGACGTCGACGTCTTCCCAGCCGGCGACGTCGAGGATGGCGCGATGCGGCAGGAACTCGAAGCAGGCGCGGGCGAGCGCGTCGCGGCCTTCGCGCGCCAGCATCTCGTCCAGCCTGGCCTTCAGGGCGTGCAGGTGAAGCACGTCCGAGGCGGCATAGGCGACCTGTTCCTCGCTGAGCGTGGCCGCGCCCCAGTCCGAGCTCTGCTGGGCCTTCGACAGGTCCACTCCGGTCAGCTCCTTGGTCAGGTCCTTCAGGCCGTGGCGGTCGGTGTAGGTGCGCGCCAGCTTGGAGGCGATCTTGGTGCAGTAGACCGGCCTCGTGACGACCCCGAGGTGCAGGTAGAACATGGCGATGTCGAAGCGGCCGAAATGGAAGATCTTCGTGACCGCCGGATTTGTCAGCAGCCGCTTCAGGTTCGGCGCGTCATAGGTCGAACGATCGAGCTGGACGACGTGGGCGTCGCCCTGGCCGTCCGACAGCTGCACTACGCAGAGCGGATCGCGGCCAAGCCGCAGGCCCATGGTCTCGGAATCGATGGCCACCGACGCGGCGCTCGCCAGGACATCCGCAGGCAGGTCGCCATGATGCAGGAAGTTGGTCACTTCGCCTCAAATCTCCGACGGCCGCAGCCGCCCGCCCCCGCAGAACCTCCGGCGCCGGGCGAACATGGGCCTGGGCCGGACGCGAGCCATCGCGCGAAGGTTCCGCGCTTGCGCCCGATGTGTCCCGCTCGCTCGTCCGGCCGAGTCCCGTTGATCTTGCGCCTATCTATGCGGTCGAGCCTGCCGGAACAAGCGCGCGCGAACGCGTCCTAATTGAGCGGGCTCGCCTTCCAGGCGAAACCCGTCTTCGACTCGCCTTGCCGACTGGGGCTAGGGCTGCAGAATTCTGAAGAACAGAACGGGGACGCCTCAGCACTACCCCGACGGTGGTGCCCAGGAGAGGACTCGAACCTCCACGGCTATTAACCACTGGTACC
>CBJNAS010000523.1:0-2324 GCA_966434565.1 uncultured Phenylobacterium sp. | reverse complement strand
GGGCGTGCTCGGGACGCGCGATCAGCAGGTCGGGCAGGTAGGTGTCCGCGTTGTTGTACCGGAGCGGCGAACCGTCGGCGCGGCTGACATGCAGACCCGCCGCCCGCGCCACCGCCGCCGGCGCGCAGTTGTCCCATTCATACTGGCCGCCAGTGTGCAGGTAAATGTCCGCCTCGCCGCGCACCACCGCCATGGCCTTGGCGCCGGCCGAGCCCATGGGCACCAGCTCCGCGCCGATCGCCTCGGCGACCGCCACCGCCTCCTTGGCCGGCCGGGTGCGCGAGACCAGCATGCGCAGCCTCTCCGGCGCGCCGGGGACCTGCGGCGGCTGGCCCGAGCAGAGCGTCAGCGGGAAGCCGGGCAAGGCCACCGCCCCAAGCGTCGGCTCGCCGTCGATCGCCAGCGCCACATGCACCGCCCAGTCGGTGCGCTTCTCGCCGTACTCGCGGGTGCCGTCGAGCGGGTCGACGATCCACACCCGCCGCGCTTTGAGCCGCTCGCGATTGTCCTTCTCCTCTTCCGAGAGGATGGCGTCGTCCGGCCGATTGGTCTTCAGCGCCTCCATGATGAAGGCGTTGGCGGTGCGGTCGCCCGCCTTGCCGAGCGCCTTGTCGGCGAACAGGCCCGAGGTCTGCAGCTCGAGCAGGATGCGCCCGGCGGTCTCGGCGATGTGCCGGGCGAGCTCTGCGTCGTTCATCGATGACACGGACACGTTGATGGGGGCCATGCTCACGGGATCAGCCTCGCGATGATCAGGTCGGCGGCCTGTTCCGGCGTGACCTGGGTGGTGTCGATGCGGATCTCCGGATCGATCGGCGGCTCGTAAGGGCTGTCGATGCCCGTGAAGTTGGCGAGCTGACCGGCCCGGGCCTTCTTGTAGAGGCCCTTCACGTCGCGCCGCTCGGCTTCCGAGAGCGGGGTGTCGATGAACACCTCGATGAACTCGCCCGGCTGCATCATCTCGCGCACCATCTGCCGCTCCGAGCGGAACGGCGAGATGAAGGCGGTCAGCACGATCAGGCCCGCATCGGTCATCAGCTTGGCCACCTCGCCCACCCGGCGGATGTTCTCCACCCGGTCGGCGTCGGTGAAGCCGAGGTCCCTGTTCAGGCCATGGCGGACGTTGTCGCCGTCCAGCAGGAAGGTGTGCCGGTTCATCCGGACCAGCCTCTGCTCGACCAGGTTGGCGATGGTCGACTTGCCCGCGCCCGAGAGGCCCGTGAACCACAGCACGGCCGGTTTCTGGTTCTTCAGGTCGGCGTGCTTCTCGCGGGTGACGTCGAGCGCCTGCCAGTGCACGTTCTGGCTGCGCCGCAGCGAGAAGTGCAACATGCCCGACGCGACCGTCGCATTGGTCAGCTTGTCGATGAGGATGAAGCCGCCGAGGTCGCGGCTGTCCGCATAGGGCTCGAAGACGATCTGCTTGTCGGTCGACAGGTTGGCCACGCCGATGGCGTTGAGCTCCAGCGTCTTGGCCGCCAGGTGCTCCATGGTGTTGACGTTCACCTGGTACTTCGGCGGCTGCACCTGCACCGAGACGGTCTGGGCGCCCAGCTTCAGCCAGTAGGGCCGCGACGGGATCATCGGCTCGTCCGACATCCAGACGATGGTGGCTTCGAACTGGTCGGCCGCCTGCGGCGGGTTGTCGGCCGTGGCGATCACGTCGCCGCGGGAGCAGTCGATCTCGTCGGCGAAGCAGACCGTGACCGACTGGCCGGCCACGCCCTCGTCCAGGTCGCCGTCGAAGGTCACCACGCGGGTGACGGTCGAGGTCTTGCCCGACGGCAGGATGCGGACGGCGTCGCCCGGCTTGACCGTGCCCGTGGCGATCAGGCCGGAGAAGCCGCGGAAGTCGAGGTTCGGCCGGTTGACCCACTGCACCGGCATGCGGAACGGCTTGGCCTGGTCGGAGGTCTCGTCGAGCTCGACGCTCTCCAGGTGCTCGATCAGCGACGGGCCCCGGTACCAGGGGGTGTTGGCCGACGGCGCCTTGGTGATGTTGTCGCCCTTGAAGCCGGAGATCGGCATCGGCACGAAGTGCTTGATGCCGATGCTGTCGGCGAAGGCGCGGTAGTCGGCGACGATCGCCTCGAACCTGGCCTGGTCGTAGTCGATCAGGTCCATCTTGTTCACGGCCAGCACGATGTTGCGGATGCCGATCAGGTGGGCCAGGTAGGAGTGCCGCCGCGTCTGGGTCAGCACGCCCTTGCGCGCGTCGATCAGGATCACCGCCAGGTCCGCCGTCGAGGCGCCGGTGACCATGTTTCGCGTGTACTGCTCGTGGCCGGGGGTGTCGGCGACGATGAACTTGCGCTTCTCCGTGG
>CBJNAS010000522.1:0-2330 GCA_966434565.1 uncultured Phenylobacterium sp. | reverse complement strand
GACATGGCGGACGGGGCGGAACAGCGGTTGGCGGGCAAGGTGGCGGTCGTCACCGGCGCAGGGCGCAACATCGGCCGGGCCGAGGCGATCCTGCTCGCCGGGCAAGGCGCGAAGGTGGTCGTGAACGACCTGGGCGGCGGCGCCTACGGCACCGAGCCCGGCGACGCCTCCGTCGCCGAAGTCGTCGCCCGCGAGATCCGCGACGCCGGCGGCGAGGCGGTCTCGGAGACGTCCAGCGTGGCGACCGCGGAGGGCGCCGCGGCCGTCGTGCGCAAGGCGATCGAGGCGTTCGGGCGCATTGACATCCTGATCAACAACGCCGGGATCGTCAGGCCCGCGCGGGTCGATCAGATGACCGACGCCGACTGGGACCTGTGCCTCGACGTGAGCCTGAGGGCGAGCTTCTCGACGATCCGCGCGGCGGCGCCGCACATGATCGACCAACGCTCCGGGGTGATCGTCAACACCGGCTCGCCGTCCGGCTTTGGCCACTGGGGCATGGCCAACTATTCGGCGGCCAAGGAAGGGCTGCTCGGGCTGACGCGCACGGTCGCGCGCGACCTGGGCGAATTCGGCGTCCGCTGCAACCTGATCCGGCCGGTGTCGCACCAGACGAACACCTACACGCCGGAGATCCAGCACACGATCAATGAATCGCAGCGGCTCGGGATCCCGCTGCTCTGGAACCGGCCCATGGGCCGGTCGCGGATGGCCGCCATGCCGGAGCACGTCGCGGCCCTCGTCGTCTGGCTCTGCACGCCAGCCGCAGCGCACGTCAGCGGCCGCGACTTCTACATCCAGGGCGACGAAGTGGCCCTGCTGCCGGAGCCGGAGGCCATCCGCACCTTGTACAATCCCGGCGGCTGGTCGATCGAGGCGTTCGACGAACCCGCCAACCGGGACTATCTTGTCGGAGACATTCCGAACCGCTTCGTCCGAGCGGGCTGAGCCGGCCGCGCGGCTCAGCCGGCGCTGCGGCCCCCGTCGATGATGTAGGCCCCGCCGGTGATGTGCGGGGCCTCGTCCGAGGCGAGGAAGGCGGTCAGCGCCGCCACTTCCTCGGGCAGGCCGAGGCGGCCCTGCGGCGAGCGCGACACCAGCATCTCCACCACCTCGGGCGTCGAGTTCGCCAGGATGTCGGTGGCCGTGGTGCCGGGGCAGACCGCGTTCACGCGGATGTTGTCCTTGGCATATTCCAGGGCCGCAGCGCGGGTCATCATCAACATCGCGCCCTTGGAAACGATGTAGGGACTGGACAGCGGCGTCGCGCGGAAGCTGCCGATCGAGGCCATGTTGACCACGGCCCCGCCGCCTGCCTCCAGCATCGCCGGGATCACCGCCTGCAGCATCAGGTAGGCGCCGCGGACGTTCACCGCCATCACCCGGTCGAAATCCTCGAGCGGCTGCTCGTGCAGCTTGACGCGCGTGCGGTTGCCGATCCCGGCGTTGTTCACCAGCACGTCGATGCGTCCGTAGCGCGCGCGGATCGCGCCGACCACCGCGCGCACCTGTTCGGGGTCGGAAACGTCGCAGACGGCCGGCGAGATGGCCGGCTCGCCGGATTCCGCCGCCGCGGACTCCAGCTTGGCCGCGTTGACGTCCAGCGCCATCACCTGCGCGCCCTCGCGGGCCAGGCGCTCCGCCACCGCCTTGCCGATCCCGGCGGCGGCGCCGGTCACAACCGCCAGCTTGTTCTCGAACCGGCGGCTCACAGCGCCCGCTCCACCGTCATGGCCGTCATCTCCGGACCCTCCTCGCCGTTCTGCCCATCCTGACGGCGCCCGCCGGCCTGGGCTGTCCCCAGATAGGGACCCGCGCGCCGGTCAGGATACGACCAGGAGGCTCATCAGTACCGCGCGGACCAGCTCCGACTGCCGGGCGACGCCGGTCTTCTGGTAGATGCGCTTCGAATAGGTCCGGGCGCTCTCCTCACTCAGCCCGACCTCGGCGGCGGCTGCGGCGATGCTGCGGCCGCCGCCGATCGACAGCGCCAGCCGCGCCTCGGTCCGCGTCAACCCATAGAGCTCGGTCAGGCCCTGCACCCGGCCCGCCTCGGCCGGCTCGGCCTGCACATAGCCCGTCAGCACCGGGGTGCGGAGCCCGGAGAGCGGCCGGTCGCGCACAGGGCCGACCAGCATGTCGCAGCGCGGCTCCTCGGAGAGGCGCAGCGTGCGGTGCGCCGCCCGCGGGTCGGCGCGAAAGTCCTCGAGCAAGCGCTTCAGCGCACGCTGCGCCGCGGCCGAGGGCAGCCGCAGGGCGCCTGCGGCGTCCGTTCGCATCACCTCGCCCTGCGCCAGCAGCCCCGCCGCCGTCTCGTTGCTGCTCAGGAT
>CBJNAS010000521.1:0-2335 GCA_966434565.1 uncultured Phenylobacterium sp. | reverse complement strand
ACCGAGCCGGTCTCGCCCAGGTTGCCGCCGTTCTTGCCGAAGATGGAGCGCACGTTGGAGGCGGCGCGGTTGCGGTTGTCGGTCAGCACCTCGACGATCACCCCGACCCCGCCGGGACCGAAGCCCTCGTAGCGGATCTCCTCATAGGTCTCGGCATCGCCGCCCTGGGCCTTCTTGATCGCCCGGTCGATCACGTCCTTCGACATCGACTCGGCCTTGGCGTTGGCCACCGCCAGGCGCAGCCTGGGATTCATCGTCGGATCGGGGATGCCCGCCTTCGCCGCCACCGTGATCTCGCGCGACAGCTTGGAGAACAGCTTGGAGCGGGCCGCGTCCTGGCGGCCCTTGCGGTGCATGATGTTTTTGAATTTTGAATGTCCGGCCATGTCCGTCTGGGCAGGTCACAGGGAGGATGTCGCGCCGCTTCTACCCCCGGCGCGACGTACACGGAACCCCTGCCGGACGCGCGGGTTAGGGCCAGAGGCGTCAACGGCGAAGGTCGGGCCATGACTGAGAACAGCTACCAGGACTACGACGAGGTGCTGCCGCAGGAGCCGAAGGGCGAGCTGGTCCACTGGATGGAGCCCCGGCCGCTGACGTTCGGGCCGGCGGGCCTGTCGCTCGCGGTGGCCGGCGCCTTCGCCCTGGGCCTGGCCGTGGCGCTGCTTGCGGTCGGCGCCGGCCGCCTGGTGGGCCCGGAGCGGCGGATGAGCCTGCCGCTGGACAGCCGCCTGCGCCGCAGTCTTTAGGCCAGCTCGCAGTCGATCCGCTCGATCGTCCCGCGCGAAAGTCGATAGACCGCGTCCTGTGGCACGTCCTGGGTCACCACCTCGTCGGGCGGCAGGTCCGCATAGAGGCCGCGCAGCACGCGGCCGGTGACGCCGTGGCTGACGGCGATGATGCGCCGCTCGGGCTCCGGCGGCAGCTCGTCCAGCCAGCTCGTCAGCCGGGCGCACATCTCCTCGTAGGTCTCGCCGGTGGGGGCGTGGAAGGCCCAGTTGCTGCGCCCGAAGGTGTCCGGATAAGCGGCGGCCAGCTCGTTGCGCAGCCGGCCGTCCCAGGCGCCCCAGCTGAGCTCGATGAGCCGGCGGTCGACCTCGATCGCGCCGTGGTCGAGGCCCAGCCGGCCGGCGAGGATCTCGGCGGTGCGCCGGGCGCGCCCGAGCGGGCTGGAGACGATGCGCCAGCCGGGCTCGCCGTCCACCAGGCCCTTCAGCAGCTCGCCCACCGCGCGGGCCTGGGCCAGGCCCCGGTCGGTGAGGGCGGAATCGACGTGACCCTGCAGCCTGCGCTCGCGGTTGAACTCGGTTTCGCCGTGCCGGACCAGGTAGATCATGGGCGCGGACCATGCGCGAGGCGGGGGGCTCGGCGCAAGAGCGAGGGGCAAGGGCGAGGCGTGGACAGCCGCCGCGGCGCAGCCGATGCTCGCGCCTTCGCCAGAAAAGGGCGGCAGGGGAGGGGAGGCGATGACTCGGGCTCTGGTCTTGGGCGGCGGCGGGCCGGTGGGCGTGGCCTGGGAGAGCGGGCTGATCGCCGGCTTCGCCCAGGCGGGCGTGGACCTGGGCCGGGCGGACTATATCCAGGGCACTTCGGCGGGCGCGATCGTCGGCGCCCGCCTGGCGTCCGGCGTCAGCGCGGACCGGCTGGCGGACGCGGTGCTGGATCCGGCCTCCACCCTGATCCGCCCGCCGGAAGGCGGCTCCCCCGAAGCCCTGGAGGCGATGATGCGCCTGATCCGCGAGGGGGCGGGCGGCGCGCGCAATCCTGCGGAGGCGCGCCGCGAGCTGGGCGCGCTTGCGCTGCGCGCCGAGGGGGCGCCGGAGGACGTCTTTCTGGACGTGATCGGCCGGGAGCTGGGCGAGGTTCCGCACCTGGGCTGGCCCGCGCGCGACTTCGCCTGCACCGCGGTCGACGTGGAGGACGGCGGCTTCGAGCTCTGGCGGGCAGCCTCTGGCGTCGACCTGCTGCCGGCGGTCACGTCCAGCTGCTGCGTGCCGGGCCTGATCGCGCCGATCACGCTGAAGGGGCGGCGCTACATGGACGGTGGCATGCGCACGCCGACCAACGCCGACCTGGCGGCTGGCCATGAGGTGGTGGTGGTGATCGCGGTCGCGATCCCGGGCATGGGCGGCGCCGGCTCGCTCGACGAGGAGGTCGAGAGCCTGAAGTCGGACGGCTCGACGGTGGTCGCCATCACCCTGGACGAAGCCTCCGCCGCCGCCTTCGGCCCGAACGCCATGGATGCCGATCGCAAGCCGGATGTCGCCCGCGCCGGCCTGGCCCAGGGCCTCGCCCAGGCGGCGGTGCTGAAGCCGGTGTGGGGGTAGGGCGAAGG
>CBJNAS010000520.1:0-2340 GCA_966434565.1 uncultured Phenylobacterium sp. | reverse complement strand
GTCGGCGGGCCATGCCCGCTCCGCGCTCGCGCCGAGGGCGACCAGAAGCTCGTCGAGCTGCACGAAAGTCTCCGCCGCGCCGCACGTGCTCCCGGAGGCGATCGCCTCGTCGAGCGCCTCCCTTGACGGGTGGAGGTCGTGCATGACGACCCGCGTCTCGCCCCCCGATTCCGCGAAGGTGACCGTGGTCACGGCCCCGCCCTGGCCGCCTTCTTCATTGGTCCAGACGAGGCGGGAGCGCGGCGTCACGTCGAGATACCGGCCGAAGAACGCCATCGGCTGCGCCGAGGCCGGGTGGGCGAATACGAAACGGTACGCGCCCCCGGGGCGAACGTCGGCCTCGCAGGAGACGAAGACCACGCCGAACGACTTGGGCGCCCACCACCGCTGAAGCAGCTCGGGCTGCGTCCAGGCCTCGAAGACGAGACTCGCCGGCGCCCTGAAGATCCGCGTGACGACCAGCTCGCGCTCCGACGTGCGTTCCACCGCCGTGCCGTTCCGCTCGGAGCCGAGATGATTTGTTCCGTTCGCGTCCATCGACCTTCTCCTCGTCTGTCCGAAGCGCGAGACCGGATCGAACCCTCAGCCGGCGCCCTGCCGCACGGGATCGGCGGCTTTCGATTCCGAGGACGAATGACCTGCGGGCGTCACGACAGGCGCTGAGATTTTCCCGGTAATTGCGGGCGAGCGGCCGGCAGACTGGCGCCCGTGAGATGAATGCCCGGGAAGCATCCGGCGAGGCTTCCCGACTGGCTCTTGCCGGCTCGCCGAGCACGTCGTCCTCGGCCGCCTCCATGGCCTGGCGAGCTTGGGCAGGCTGTTGCGGGCGGAAGCTGCCATTGCGCGCCACAGCGCGCGGCCTTTTCGGGGAACTGACTCTGACCCCGCTTTCTCCCCGGAGCGCCGTTGACGCTGCCGCCGCGCTGGGACAGCTTCGATGTTGCGCCGCAGCGTGGGGATTGTCCGTGGGAGAATTCGCGCTAACCGACAGCCGGAACGGCGACAATCTGCGGATGTTCGCGCGCAGCCACCCGCTTCGAGCGTCGCTTTCCGAGGAAATGCACGCCCGCAAGCTGCCGCACTTCGCCGCGCCCGCGCGGTTGATGCAGGTCGTCACCCACGTCGGCGAGACGGGCGTAGCCGAGAGCTACGCCCATGTGGCGGCGCTGTGCGCGCGCCACGGGGCGGTCATTCCCGCCGCCGCCAAGCATTTCGTCTGCCGGGTCGGCGAGTATGAACTCGTCTGGGAGCGCCACACCGAGGTCGCGAGCTACACCTTCATCCGCCGCGCCGTCACCGATCCCGGATTCGCCGACGAACCGTTCGGCGCCTTCGCCGCGGACTGGATCGCGCAGCTGCCCGGAGAGGTCATTCGCGCCACCCAGATTGCCTACGTCGCGCACGATCCGCCGGCCGCCCTGTTCGACGCGCTGACGCGCCATTTCGCCGCAGACGACCTGATCGTCTGCGACGTCGCCGACGGCCGCGCGCGCATCTGGTCGGACTTCCGGCTGCACGCCGACGGCTTCGGGCGCCTGCTCATCGTCGACAACGGGCTGGAGGGGGCGGAGCCCGCGCAGCTCGTCCAGCGGCTGCAGGAGCTCGGCAACTATCGCAACATGGCGCTTCTCGGACTCCCCCTCGCGCAGCACCTGACGCCGCAGGTCAGCGCGCTCGAGCAGCGCCTGTCGGCGCTTACCGGCGCCGTCGCCGAGCGGATCTCCGAGGACGACCAGCTCCTCGACGAACTCAGCTTCCTCTCCGCCGAACTCGCCCGCCTGATGGCCGAGACCCGTTATCGTATGAGCGCCACCCGTGCTTACGCCCAACTCAGCACCGATCGCCTGCAAAGCCTCGCCGTCGGCGCCATTCGCGGCCATCCCACCCTCGCCGACTTCACCGAGCGCCGGCTGATCCCGGCGATGCGCACCTGCAACTCTTTCTCGCAGCGGCTCGAAGACCTGTCGCAGCGCGTCGCCTGGACGAGCTCGCTGCTTCGCACCCGCGTCGACACCGCGCTGGCGCGGCAGAACCGCGATCTGCTGGACTCGATGAACCGGCGCGCCGACCTTCAGTTGCGCCTGCAGCAGACCGTCGAGGGCCTGTCCGTCGTGGCGATCAGCTATTACCTGGTCGGACTGCTGGGCTATGGTTTCAAGGCGCTCCACGAAGGCTTCCCGGCCCTGAAGCCCGAGATTGCGACAGGCGTCGCGGTGCCCGTGGTGGCGCTGCTCGTCATCCCCGCGATGCGCTGGATCCGCCGCAAGCTGGAGAGCTGACGGATCGCCACGACTTTTGGTCGGTCATGTCAGCGCTTGGGTGGCGTCGAGCCGCCGGTGG
>CBJNAS010000519.1:0-2345 GCA_966434565.1 uncultured Phenylobacterium sp. | reverse complement strand
CGGCCAGCACCCGCGCCAGCGCCGGCGCCCCCGCCTGCACGGTCAGGACCCAGGCCAGCCAGGCCGCGGCGGCGTACATCGGAAAGGCGAGCGCCTTACGGAACACCTCCATCCAGGGGCCCGGCCTGGGCAGGCGCGCGATCAGGCCCGGCGCATAGGCCAGCAGCACGAAGGGCAGGGCGAAGCCGACCGCCAGCGCCGCGAACACCGCCAGCGCCGCCGCCGGCGGCTGGGTCAGCGCCCAGCCGAGCACCGGGCCCATGAAGGGCGCGGTGCAGGGCGCAGCCACCACCACCGACAGGGCCCCGGTGAAGAAGGCGCCGGCGAGCCCGCGCCGGGTGGCCAGGCCTGCGCCGGCGCCCTGCAGCGCGCTCCCGACTTCGAACAGGCCGGAGAGGTTGAGCGCCACGGCGAAGATCAGCAGCGCGAGCCCGGCCACCACCGGCGGCGACTGCAGCTGGAAGCCCCAGCCCACCGCCTGCCCCGCCGCCTTCAGCCCGATCAGCACGCCGGCGAGGGTCAGGAAGGCCGCCAGCACGCCGGCGCCGAACGCCAGTCCCTGGCGGCGCGCGCCAGTCTCCTCGCGCGCATGGCCGGCCAGGGCGGCGGCCTTCATCGCCAGCACCGGGAAGACGCAGGGCATCAGGTTGAGGATCAGGCCGCCCAGCACGGCGAAGCCCACCGCGGCCGCAAGGCCAGCCCCGCCCCCGCCCACCAGCCGCGCGGGCGGCGGCCCCAGGCCCGCGGCGCCGGGCGGCGGAACCCCCGGACGGGCGGCGATCTGATAGGCCTTGCCGTCGGCCACCAGCACCCCGGCCAGCGTCGCGGGCTGCGCGCCATGGGCGAGGTCGTAGCCCGGGGCGAGCGTCAGGGTGAGCCCGGCGGGGCCGCGCTCGATGCGCTGCGGCCTGGCGTGCTCGATCACCGTCGAGGCGAAGGGATAGAAGTAGGCGTCCTGGTCCGGCGCCCCCTTGAGCGCCGCGCCGGTGACGGCCAGCTTCACGCCCTCCGGCTCAGGCTGGAACACCGCGGCAAGGGGGACGGCCCGCGGGGCCTCGGCGAGCGCGCGGGCGACCCGGCCCCCCCAGTCGGGATCGGCCGGCGGCGGCCCGGCGGTGACCGGCAGGTCGAGGCTGAGGACGGCGTCCTCCGGCACGCAGGTCTCGGCGCAGACCAGGAAGGCGGCGGCGAGCTTGATCTGGGCGCGCTCGCCCGGCCGGGCGGCCGCCGGTGCGGTGACCGGCACGGGCAGCAGCACCTCGCCCTCGTAGCCATAATCCATCAGCGGTCCGACCGGCAGCCGGTGCGGCGCGGCCCAGACGATGTCGCCGGCGCGCCAACCGGCCGGCAGGGTCCAGGCGAGCTTCATCGGCTCGCCGGCGTCGCCAGGGTTGCGCCAGTAGGTGTGCCAGCCCTTCTGGATCTTCTGCCGCACCGCCAGCCAGACGGTCCCGCCCGGCGCCACGCCATCGGTGCGGGCGACCAGCTCGGCGGTGAGATGCCCCGTGTCGACCGGCCCGGACGCGGCCGGCGCTGCCCACGCCGCTCCGCCCAGCGTCAGCGCCAGCAAGAGGCCCGCCAAAAGCCGCATCATATCCTCGCGCATCCGGCCGTTTGCGCTCCTATATGCGCGAGGCGCGCGTCCGGCGCAAAGCGGCGCTCGACTCCGCCCACTGCCCGCCGCCATCCTTTGCGAATCGCGCGTCATCGAAAGGAAATTCCCACCCGTGCCCGCTCCGTTCGACGAGATCCAGATCGGCCAAGTCGTCTCCCTCGGCGCCTGCGCCGTCGACCCGGAGCACCTGGAGGCCTTCATCAAGGCCTTCACCCCCGGCTGGACGGTCGACCGCGGCGCCCCGGACGCCATGGTCTACGCCATCTGGGCCAAGCTGGACGCCTTGGCCCACACCGACTGGCCGCAGACCAAGCGCCTGGGCGTCGACGCCCTGCGCTGGCTGCGCAACCCGCCCGCCGGCGAGCTGCTGCGGGCGCGCATGACGGTAATGGCCAAGGACCCGGTAGGCGACGGCAAGGGCATCGTCATCTGCCAGCACGACCTCCTCGACGAAGCCGGGCGGCTGGTGTTCTCCTGCCTGACTCGGGGCGTGTTCGCGCGGTGATGCAACGCCCCCTCCGTCTCGGCGCTGGCGCGCCGATCCACCTCCCCCGCTTCGCGGTGGAGGATCTGGAGCCAAGATGCTCCCCCGCTTGCGGGGGAGCTGACTGAGGGGGCGTTCCGCCTCAGGCGTTCCCGGCCGTCGGCTGGGCGGAGGCGCGGGCCAGGGCGAGCGAGATCAGCCGGTCCCAGCCGACCAGCGACAGCAGGTGGGCGTAGATCTGGGCGA
>CBJNAS010000518.1:0-2346 GCA_966434565.1 uncultured Phenylobacterium sp. | reverse complement strand
ACCATGTTCTGGCGGATGTTGCGCATCACCGCACGCGACATGCGCCGCGCGCGGATCAGACCCTGCAGGTCGCCCTTCAGCAGGGTGACCCCGGCGCTTTCGATCGCGACATCGGCCCCGGCGCCCATGGCGATGCCGATCTCGGCCGCCGCCAGCGCCGGCGCGTCGTTCACTCCGTCGCCGGCCATGCCGACGGAGCGGCCTTCGGCGCGGAACTTCTGCACCACCTTGGCCTTGTCCTCCGGCAGGACCTCGGCCTCGACGTCGTCGATCCCTAGCCGCTGGGCCACGGCGAGCGCGGTCGTGCGGTTGTCGCCTGTCATCATCACCAGCCGCACGCCTTCGGCCTTCAGCGCCCGCACCGCCTCCGGCGTCGAGGCCTTGATCGGGTCGGCGATCCCCAGCACGCCGGCAAGCTTGCCGTCGAGCGTGGCGAAGATCGTCGTCGTCCCCTCGCGGCGCAGCGCGTCCGCGTCCGCCTCCAGCGCCGAGAGGTCAACGCCCTTCTCGGTCATCAGGCGTGCGCCGCCCAGGACCACGCGCTTTCCGTCCACGGTCCCGAGCACGCCCTTGCCGACGGGCGAGTCGAAGTCCTGCGCTTCCGAGAGGCTCAAGTTCCGGTCCTTGGCCGCGCGCAGGATGGCGTCCGCGAGCGGGTGCTCGCTGCCGCGCTCGAGGCTGGCGGCGATCCGCAGCAGCTCGTTCTCCTCAAGGCCGGGGACGGGCTTGATCGCGGTCACGGCCGGACGCCCTTCGGTCAGCGTGCCGGTCTTGTCGATCACCAGGGTGTCAATCTTCTCGAAGCGCTCCAGGGCCTCGGCGTTCTTGATCAGCACGCCGGCCTGAGCCCCGCGTCCGACCCCCACCATAATCGACATCGGCGTGGCGAGACCGAGCGCGCACGGACAGGCGATGATAAGCACCGAGACCGCCGCGACCAGGGCGAAGGCGAAGCGCGGCTCGGGCCCGACGACGCCCCAAACCGCAAAGGCGAAGACCGCCACGGCGATCACCGCCGGCACGAACCAGGCCGAGACCTGGTCGGCCATCCGCTGGATCGGCGCGCGGCTGCGCTGGGCCTCGGCCACCATCTGCACGATGCGCGACAGCAGGGTGTCGGCCCCCACCTTCTCCGCCCGCATGACGAAGGAGCCCGTCTTGTTGATCGAGCCGGCCACCACCTTGGCGCCGGGCTCCTTGGTGACGGGCATGGATTCGCCGGTGACGAGGGACTCGTCGATCGAGACCCGGCCTTCGGCCACCTCCCCGTCGACCGGGACCTTCTCGCCCGGCCGGACCCGCAGCCGGTCCCCGACCTCGATCCGGTCCAGCGTGACCTCTTCGTCGGTCCCATCGGCCCGGACGCGGCGGGCGGTCTTGGGCGCGAGGTTGAGCAGGGCCTTGATCGCCCCGGAGGTGCGCTCGCGCGCCCGAAGCTCCAGCACCTGGCCCAGCAGCACCAGGACGGTGATCACGGCGGCGGCCTCGAAATAGACCGGGACCGCCCCGCCCTCAGTCCGGAAGGCGGGCGGGAACACGCCCGGCGCCAGCGCGGCGACCATGCTGTAGACCCAGGCCACGCCGACGCCCATGGCGATCAGGGTGAACATGTTGAGCTTGCGGGTCTTCAGAGAGGCCCAGCCGCGCACGAAGAAGGGCCAGCCGGCCCACAGCACGACAGGCGTGCCGAGCGCCATCTGGATCCAGTTCGAGCTCTGCCGGCTGATCAGCATCATCAGCCCGGTGACATGGCCGCCCATCTCCAGGGCGAGCACCGGGACCGAGAGCGCCAGGCCGATCCAGAACCGGCGCGTCATGTCCTTGAGCTCAGGGCTTGGGCCTTCGTCGGCTGTGACCGTGGCCGGCTCGAGCGCCATGCCGCAGATCGGGCAGAAGCCCGGTCCGACCTGGCGGATCTGCGGATGCATCGGACAGGTGTAGATCGTGCCCGCGGGCGCGGGCGGCGGGGGCGCCTTCGCCTCCGCGAGATAGCGGTGCGGATCGGCCTCGAACTTGGTCTTGCAGCCGGCCGAGCAGAAGAAGAACGACCGCCCCTCCCTCTCCAGGTGATGCGGCGTCGTCTTGGGATCGACCTTCATGCCGCAGACCGGATCGACCACCCGGCCGTCATCGAGGGTGGCGGTCCCGTGGGGGCCATGGTCGTGGTGATGGTGGTGATGGCCGTCGCTCATCGTGTCATCTCCGGCATGCGCAGCCCGGCGCCATGCGCTCGCCACCACGTATATACCCCACAACGGTATTTCAATACATGCCCGGGAAGGGTATATTCATTCTCCAGGAGGACCCGTCTTTGATCGAGGACAAGAAGCCCAAACTCCTGAACCG
>CBJNAS010000517.1:0-2354 GCA_966434565.1 uncultured Phenylobacterium sp. | reverse complement strand
TTCCCGAACGCGAGCGCCACCTTCTCCGGCGCGGTGAACAATTCAAACAACGGCAATTCCTTTTTCGGCGTGGTGGTCGAAAACCTGCTGATCAACGGGACCGCGGACATCCGGGCGCACGGCCAGTGCGCCCAGGCCGGCGTGACCCTGCCCTCCGCCCTTGTGCCTGGGCGTGGCCAGCTGGTGCAGTGATGAACTGGATTCGACGGCTTGGGCGCGACGAGCGCGGAACCGCCGCGCTGGAGCTGGCGGCGGTCGGGGGCGTGTTCATCCTGGGCTCCATGGTCGCGTCCGCCGTCGACCGCTACGCCTTCCAGACGGCCGAGGTCAACGCCGCCGCCCAGGCGGGCGCGGAGGCGGCGCTGGTGGCCTGCGACCTCGCCCATACTCCGGCGACACAGAACTGCTCCGGCCTGAACAACGCCGTCTCGACCGCCATCCAGTCGACGCAGCTGGGCTCCAACGTGGCCCTGGATGGGGCGATCGGCGAGGCCTACTACTGCCTCGACACGAGCGCGACGCTGCAGCTGGCCGGCTCCGTCGACGCCAAGCCGTCGGACTGCTCGGGGATCAGCAATCCCGCCGCGGGCGCCACGCCCACCCTCTATCTCCAGGTCCATGTGGCCTATGGCTTCCAACCGCTGTTCCCGGGCCTGACCCTGGCCCAGTCCTTCGCCGCGCAGATCAAGCGCACCGCCTGGATGAGGATGGCATGAGGCGCCGGCGCGGCCTGCTGGCCCTGGGCGGCGACGAGACCGGCGCGACGGCGGTCGAATACGCCTTCGTCCTGCCGATCCTGGCCATGGCGGTGCTGGGCGGGATCTGGGTCGGCGTGCTGACCTTCTCGGTGAGCAGCCTCGACCTCGCGGTGCAGTCGGCGGCCCGCTGCATGGCCGTCGACTCGAACAATTGCGGCACCCCGGCCGCCACCCAGACCTACGCGCAGAGCCTCTACGGCGGGCCGAACATCTCGCCGACCTTCACCGCCCAGGCCGGCGGCTGCGGCCACACGGTCACCGCCCAGGCCAGCTTCGACCTCAATATCCTGCCCGGCTTCGGCAGCATCCCGCTCAGTGTCAGCGCCTGTTATCCTTGAGATCTACTGCTCATCACGGCATCGTTAACCCTATGGAAGGAGCGACTCAGGGCTCCTGGGTCCGTTAGGTCCGAGTAAGCCGATGCCTGAAGCCACCTATGTCGTCTTTGTCCCGAAGGCCAAGCGGGACGAGCTGCGCCGGATCCTTCGCACGGAGGACACCGGGCCTCTCGCTTGGCGCGAGCAACGGTCCTGGTTCGGCAGCGAATTCTACTTCTCGGGCCCGCCGGTGCTGGCGCGCAAGGCCCAGGCCTATGTCGCCGAATGGGTGATCAGCGGCTGACGACGGGGCTCCAGATCTACCCATCTCCTTTCCCCTTCGATGGGGAAAGGGCTTTTCCATTTGGCGCAGCGCCCACGCCAGCTTTTTTGTGCGCGCGAACGCCCGTTGCGCGACATCGCATGTTACCCCAATCGTGACACTCTCGCGCCGCGCAGGAGCGGCAGGAGCTGCTGATGTCCTCGTTTCGCTCGCTTTGTCTCGGCGCCGCGGCCTGCGCCCTGGCCGGCTCCGCCCAGGCCCAGGCCCAGTCGCAGACGCAGACGCAGACGCAGTCCCCGCCCGGCGCGGTGTTCGAGACGCCCAGCCCTCTGTTCCTCCAGGCGCCGCCGTTCGACAGGATCCACGAAACCGACTTCAAGCCCGCCCTGGAGGCGGGCATGGCCCGCCAGAAGGCCGAGGTCGCCAGAATTGCGAACAACCCGGCCCCGCCCACCTTCGACAACACCCTGGCCGCCCTGGAGCGCTCCGGCCAGATGCTGGATCGGGCGAACCACGTCTTCTCCGCCCTCACCAGCGCCAACACCAGCGACGCCCTGCAGAAGATCGAGACCGACGAGGCGCCGAGGCTCGCCGCTCATCAGGACTGGATCTACCTGAACCCGAAGCTCTTCGCCCGGGTGCGGAGCCTCTATGAGCGTCGCGACCGGCTGAAGCTGAACCCGGAGCAGCGGCAGTTGCTCGTCATCACCTACCAGCAGTTCGTGCGCGCCGGCGCCGAGCTTTCGCCCGCCGACCAGGCCAAGCTGAAGGCGTTGAACCAGCAAGCCTCCAGCCTGGAGACCGCCTTCGAGCACAAGCTGCTGGCCGCCGCCAAGGCCGGCGCCCTGGTGGTCGACGACAAGGCCGAGCTGGCCGGCCTTTCCGACGAGTCGGTCGCGGCCGCGGCCCGCGCCGCCGAAGCCCGCGGGCTGAAGGGCAAGTGGGTGATCCCGCTGCAGAACACGACCCAACAGCCGCTGCTGCAAGACCTCGCCC
>CBJNAS010000516.1:0-2356 GCA_966434565.1 uncultured Phenylobacterium sp. | reverse complement strand
GTTCCGCAAGTCGGCCGCGGCCGTGCGTCAGCTGTGGGTGCTGGGCAACCAGTACCTGACCGAGGCCGCGCCCTGGACGGCGATCAAGACCGACCGCGAGCGGGCCGCCGTGGCGGTGCGCTACGGCCTCAACCTCGTGGCCCTGTTCGCCAAGGTGAGCGAGCCCTTCATCCCCTTCGCCGCCGAGAAGATCGCCCTGGCGGTGGGGGAGGGCTTCCCCGGCCGCTGGCCGTCGCTGGCCGACGACGGCGTGCTCGCCGTCCTGGAGCCCGGCCGCAAGATCGAGGCGCCCGAGGTGCTGTTCCGCAAGATCGAGGGCGCCCAGGTCGCCGAGTGGCGGGAGCGGTTCGGCGGGGCGGAGGCGGCCTGAACGCCCCCTCAGTCGCCTTCGGCGACAGCTCCCCCGTTGTACGCGGGAGCATCTTGGCGCTCCAGATCCTCCACCCCGAAGCGTGGGAGATGGCTCGCGCGGCAGGCGCGAGACGGAGGGGGCGCTCAGGCCCTTTCACCGCCCCGGCCGGATATCCAGCACGTCCGGCACGATCCGGTTGTACGCCCGCGTCTCGCCGAGGCCCTGCACCACCTCGCGGTGGCCCTCCCACATCATGTGCAGGGCGACGTAGAGCACGATGGCGAGGCCGGCGTAGCCGATCCAGCGCAGGCGGTGCAGCAGCCGGGCTATCCAGCTCGCCGCCACCCCCATCAGGCCGACCGAGAGCAGCAGCCCCAGCGCCAGGATGGCCGGATGCTCGCGCGCGGCGCCAGCCACCGCCAGGACATTGTCCAGCGACATGGAGGTGTCGGCGATCAGGATCTGAACCAGGGCGGCGCGGAAGCTCTTCGGCGCGCGGACCTTGCGGACGTTTGCAGCGTCGCCGTCTAGCACCGCGCCGGCCTGCTTCTCGTCGGCATGCGCCTGGTCGCGCAACTCGCGCCACAGTTTCCAGCAGACCCACAGCAGCAGCAGGCCGCCCGCCAGCATCAGGCCGATCAGGTTCATCAGCTGGGCGGCCGTGACCGCGAAGCCGATGCGGATCGCCACCGCCGCGACCAGTCCCCAGACGATCACCCGCCGGCGCTGATGGGGCGGGACGCCGGCGGCCACCACGCCCACGGCCACGGCGTTGTCGCCGGCCAGCACCAGATCGATCAGCACGACTTGCAGGAAGGCGCTGAGCGCGCCGGCGCCGAGCAGGCTTTCCGTCATGGGCCCTCAATGCGCGAGCCGATGCGGCGCATCAACCCCTGGGTCGCGACGCCTCGTAGAGCGCGACGGCCGCCGCCGCCGAGACGTTCAGGCTCTCGAATCCCCCGGGCATGGGAATCCTCGCCAGCTCGTCGCAATGCTCGGCGACCAGCCGGCGCAGGCCCTCGCCCTCGGAGCCCAGCACCAACACCACCGGCGCGCCGTCCAGGGCCTCGGTGAGGGCGCGCTCGGCCGCGCCGGTGAGGCCCACGGTGCGCCAGCCCTGCTCGGCCAGTGTCTCCAGCGCCCGCGAGAGATTGACCACCCGGGCGACGGCGATGCGCTCCACCGCGCCGGCGGCGGCCTTGGCGAGCGCGCCGGTCAGCCTCGGCGCATGGCGCTCCTGCAGGATGACGCCGCGCGCGCCGAAGGCCGCGGCCGAGCGCAGGATGGCGCCCACGTTCTGCGGGTCGGTGACCTGGTCGAGCATCAGCAGCACGGCGCCGCGCGCCGGCGCGAAATCCTCCAGCGCCACGGCTTCCAGCGCGCCTGGCTTGAGCGCCACGCCCTGGTGGACCGCGCCCTGGGGCAGGACCTGGGCGATGTGCGGGTTGTCGGCCGCCTCCAGCGCCGTCAGCCGGCCGAATCGCGCCTCGATCTGGCGGGCGCGCTCGGGCGTCGCCAGCAGGCGCAGCGGCGCGCCGCGGGCGGGATTGGCGAGGGCCGCCTCCACCGCGTGCCACCCCCAGAGCCACTCGTCGGAGGGGGCTTCCGCCCGGCGTGGGAAGCGCCCATGGGCCTGCGGCTTGCGACCCCTTCGGGCGTCGTTGCGTTCGGAATGCGAGGCCACTATAAGACGCCCTCCAAATTGGGGCCCCCGGACGGGACCTCCGGTTGCTGACCTTCAGGCGGACGCTCTTTAGCACCGCC
This sequence comes from uncultured Phenylobacterium sp., assembly GCA_966434565.1. GTDB lineage: Bacteria > Pseudomonadota > Alphaproteobacteria > Caulobacterales > Caulobacteraceae > Phenylobacterium. Next base: position 240 of record CBJNAS010000516.1, on the reverse strand, counting down.
CGGGGGCCGCGGCGGAAGCCTTCGTTCCAAGCCTCGACGTGGTTCCGTGCGCGCGGGGGAATGTCCCGAGTGGCAAAGGGGGCGGACTGTAAATCCGCTGCTGTAATGGCTTCGTAGGTTCGAGTCCTACTTCCCCCACCACGCGCCGGTGATGAACGGAGAGGTGCGGCAGGGCCGCCTTGGTAGGCGGGTATAGCACAATGGTAGTGCAGCAGCCTTCCAAGCTGAGGATGCGGGTTC
>CBJNAS010000515.1:0-2364 GCA_966434565.1 uncultured Phenylobacterium sp. | reverse complement strand
GAGATCGAGACCGCCGAGAAGATCGGCTACGACACCGGACTGAAGGTGAAGCACCCGTTCGATCCGAGCTGGGAGCTGCCGGTCTGGATCGCCAACTTCATCCTGATGGACTACGGCACGGGGGCGATCTTCGCCTGCCCGGCGCACGACCAGCGCGACCTCGACTTCGCCCGCAAGTACGGCCTGCCGGTGCGCCCGGTTGTGCTGCCGCCCGGGGCGGACGCCGCGAGCTTCACCATTCAAGCCGAGGCCTACGCGGGCCCCGGCCGGATCTTCAACTCGGGCTTCCTGGACGGGCTGGAGGTCGAGGCCGCCAAGGCCGCCGCCATCCAGCACATCGAGGGTCAGGGCGACGGGGTGGGCGCGACCGTCTACCGCCTGCGCGACTGGGGCGTGGCGCGGCAGCGCGGCTGGGGTTGCCCGATCCCGGTGGTCCATTGCGAGACGCACGGCGTCGTCCCGCTGCCGCCCCAGGCCCTGCCCGTCGCCCTTCCGGACGACCTGGAGTTCGGTAAGCCGGGCAACGCGCTCGCCCGCCATCCCACCTGGAAGCACGCCACCTGTCCGACCTGCGGCGGCCCGGCGCTGCGCGAGACCGACACGCTCGACACCTTTGTCGACAGCTCCTGGTACTTCGCGCGCTTCGCCAACCCGGCGTCGGCCGAGCCGATCGACAAGGCTGCGGCCGACTACTGGCTGCCGGTGGACCAGTATGTCGGCGGAATCGAGCACGCGGTGCTGCACCTGCTCTACGCCCGCTTCGTCACCAAGGCGCTGGCCGACGCCGACCTGGTCTCGGTGCGCGAACCGTTCGCCGGCCTGTTCACCCAGGGTATGGTGACGCACGAGACCTACCGCATGCCGAGCGGCGAATGGGTCGAGCCCGGCGAGGTCGAGGTGGTCGTCCATGGCAAGACCCGCGAAGCCCGGCTGGCGGGCAGCGGCGCGCCGGTGGTGATCGGCGACGTCGAGAAGATGTCGAAGTCCAAGAAGAACACCGTCGCCCCTAGCGAGATCTTCGAGGCCTACGGCGTCGACGCCGCCCGCTTGTTCGTGCTCTCGGATTCACCGCCCGACCGGGACGTGCAGTGGACGACCGGCGGGGTGCAGGGCGCCTGGCGGTTCGTCAACCGCGTCTGGGACGAGTTCGACACCCAGCCGCCCGCGCCGGCGGGGGCGGACGTGTCCGGCGATGAGGCGGCGCTGGCCCTGCGGCGCGCCACGCACAAGCTGGTCAAGCAGGTCACCGAGGCAATCGAGACCTTCCGCTTCAACTCCGGCATCGCCCGGCTCTACGAGTTCCTGAGCCTCCTGAAGGCCAACCCGGCGGAAGGCGCCGCGCCGGCGCTGCTGGCTGCACGCCAGGAGGCGCTCTCCGTGTTCGCCCGGCTGATCGGCCCCTTCACGCCGCACCTGGCCGAGGAGTGCTGGGCCCGCGTCGGCGGAACCGGCATGGTCGTCGAGGCGCCCTGGCCGGAGGCCGATCCCGCGCTGGTGCAGGACGCCGTCAAGGTCCTGCCGGTGCAGGTGAACGGCAAGCGGCGCGGCGAGATCACCGCGCCGGCGGGCGCCGAGCCCGCCGAGGTGGAGAAGATCGTGCTTGACGATCCCGAGATCGCGCGGCGCCTTGAGGGCCAGACGATCCGCAAGGTGATCGTGGTCAAGGACCGCATCATCAACATCGTAACGGCCTGATCGAAATGCTGGGGGTTGAGCTGATGAAGCAGTCGATCTCGTCCCGCGTCATCTTGGCTGCGGGGGTTCTTGTCGGCGCGTCGCTCATGCTGGCCGGCTGCGGCTTCCAGCCCCTCTACGCCCAGCCGGGGGTGGTCGCGAACATGACTGCGGTGGACGTGGTCGCGCCCGAGGGCCGCACCGGCTTCCTGCTGCGCGAGCACCTGCAGGACGCGCTCGCCGTCAACCGCGGCGCGGCGCCCAGCTACCGGATGGACCTCACGGTCGGCGAGACCCGCTATCCGCGCGGCGTCCGCGTCGACAACGTCGCCACCCGCTACGAATACGTGCTGACGGCGCGATATGTGCTGAGTCGGGCCTCGGACGGGGCGGTGGCCAAGCGCGGGTCCGTGCGCGTCGAGCTGACCTATGACTCCGCCGACCAGCCTTACGAGGCGATCGCCGCCCAGCAGGCGGCCCAGGACCGCGCCGCCCAGGAGGCCGCCCGGCGCATCCAGCTCGAGCTCGCCGCCTGGCTCGCCACCGCGGAGGAGCGGGCCAGGGGCTGAGGGGCGCGGGCCATGATCCTCTCCAAGCGCCCCGACATCGAACGCTTCCTCGCCCGACCGGACCCACAGATCCGCGCCGCCCTGATCTACGGCCGCGACCTGGGCGTGGTGCGCGACCGCG
>CBJNAS010000514.1:0-2365 GCA_966434565.1 uncultured Phenylobacterium sp. | reverse complement strand
GGCTTCTGGTCGCTGATCGTGCGCTACGGCTACATGGAGACGCCGAACATCCCCAAGGCCTTGGCGGTGCTGCGCAAGCGGGGCTTCAAGTTCGATATCATGGCCACGTCCTTCTTCCTGAGCCGCCGGACGATCGTGGCCAGCTCCGCCTCCAGCTTCGCCGCCTGGCGGCGCCAGCTCTATGTCTTTCTCGCCAAGAACGCGGCCGATCCGACGAGCTTCTTCCACCTGCCGCCCGGGCGTGTGGTCGAGCTGGGCACCCAGGTCAGCGTCTGAGATCCCATAAGCCAGGACCCCGGCCTCGCGACCGGGGTCCTCGCCTGATGAGCTCTTCGGCTGCCGGCCTATTGTGGCGGCGTGGTCGTTCCCGTGCTGCTGCCGGGCGAGGTCGAGCCGGTGACGCCGGTCGACGGGCCCAGGTTGCTGCTCGGCGAGGACATGGGCCCGGCGGGCGGATTGACCGCCGTGGAGCCGGGGGTCGGGCCTGTAGCGCCCATGTTCGCGCCTGGCGCAGTCGCCGAGGTTCCGCTCGCCGCGCTGGGCATCGACTGCCCGGTGTCGCCGCTCATCGCGCCCGTGGTCGTGGGCGTCGTGGTGCTGGCCGCGGCGTTCGCCGGCGTGCCGGTGGAGGCCATCGCCTGGCCCGCCCACCAGTCATGGCTGGCGCGCTGCCGCGGCGAGGCGCGCATGTAGGAATCGAGCTGCGCATAGGGGATCGGCTGCGGCGGGCCCGCGGCCGAGGCGGACGCCATCGCGTGGTGGTGGTGATGCATCTTGTGATGCTTCGTGGCCGCATCGGCGGCTCCCGCAGTCAAGAGCATGGCCGTCGCGCCCACGGCCATCACGAGGGTTTTCATGCTTGGGTCTCCCAGACGTAACGCCGGTTCTCTCGGCGCAGCATAGAACCCGCAGCTCGACCATTTGTTGCGCCGCACGCGCCAAGGGGGCGCGGCTGCGTCCGTCGGGCCACAGGCTGTGCGCCGCGCGTTGTCCCTCGCATGACCCGGTTCGAGCTCGACACGCCCGCGGGCGCGCCCGCTGTCTTCCGCATCGCCCTGGACGAGGGCCGCCCTTTGCGGATCGCCGTCGCCGAGGCCGGCGGGGCCGCGCGCCACTACGCGCTCCCGGCGCTCGACCAGCCCGCCTTCCTAGATCTCCACGAGAGACTGGCCCGCGACTTCGCGCTGCGCCGTCCGCTGGCGCGCGAGGCCCCGCCCGCCGCCGGCGGGCCGCGCCTCACGCCGGTTCTCACCGAGCCGGTCTCGCCGCGGATCCTCTACGGCTATGGCGATCCCTGCGTCGTGCGGATCGCTGTGGACGACTACCGGCTGCTGGTCACCTCCAACGACGCGCCGGACGCCTTTCCGATCCTGGCCTCGCGCGACCTCTCGGACTGGCGGCTCACCGGCTTCGTTTTTCCAGCGGGGACCGCGCCGGCCTGGGCGCTGACGGGCGCGGAGGTCAGCGACTTCTGGGCGCCCGAGCTGCATCGCCTGGGCGGGGCCTGGATCGTCTGCTTCACCGCGCGCCTCGCCGACCGCAGCCTGGCCATCGGCCTGGCGCGCGGGCGCGCGCCGGACGGCCCCTTCGTCGCGGACGAGCACCCCATCCTGCAGGGCGGGGTGATCGATCCGCACATCCTGGTGGACGCGCAGGAGACGCCCTGGCTGGTCTGGAAGCGCGACGACAATGGCCTCTGGCCGAGGCGGCTCGCCGATCTCCTGCACCGGCGGCCCGGGCTCGTCGCCGAGCTCTTCACCGCCGGGACGGACCGCCGCACGGCGGCGTTCGCGCTCGCCCTCTGGCCCTGGATCGCCGCGCAGGAGCCGATGGTCCAGTTCTTCGCCCTGCAGCCGCTGATCGAGGCGGCGGCCGCGGACCTTGCGGGCTTCGAGGCGCGCCTGGCCCGGGTGGTGTCGACGGCCGCGCCCGACGAACGGTCGATGATGGCCGAGGCCCTGCAGGCCCTGCGCACACGCATCTACGCCCAGCGTCTGTCGCCCGACGCCCGGCGGCTGGAGGGGGAGCCCGTGGTCATCCTGCAGAATGACCTGCCCTGGGAAGGCCACCTGATCGAGGGCGTCTGGATCGCCCGGGAGGGCGGTCGCTATCATCTGCTGTACGCCGGCAACGACTTCTCCACCGCCCACTACGGGATCGGCGTGGCGGTGGCCGACGCGCCGCAGGGGCCTTACTGCAAGGCCCCGACGGTGTTCCTGGGCTCGACCGCCGATTGGTGGGGACCTGGGCACCCCTCGGTCGCCGTCGGGCCGGACGGGCGCCGCTACATGTTCCTGCACGCCTTCAGGCCGGGGGCGGTGGGCTACAAGGCGTTCCGCGCGCTGCTCGCCGCGCCGATCCGGTT
>CBJNAS010000513.1:0-2366 GCA_966434565.1 uncultured Phenylobacterium sp. | reverse complement strand
CTGATCGACAAGACCCGCTTCGCCATCTCGGCGGAGGAGACCCGCTACTATCTGAACGGCCTATACCTGCACACCGTCAGCGAGAACGGGGTGCAGAAGCTGCGCGCCGTGGCCACCGACGGCAGCCGCCTGGCGCTCGCCGAGATGCCCGCGCCGGAGGGCGCCGCCGGCGCGCCCGGCGTGATCGTGCCGCGCAAGACGGTGGGGGAGGCGCGGCGCCTGCTCGACGACGCCGGCGAGACGGTGGAGCTGGCGATCAGCCCGCAGAAGGTGCGCTTCGAGCTGAGCGGCGCGGCGCTCACCTCCAAGGTCATCGACGGCAACTTCCCGGACTATGGGCGGGTGATCCCCAAGGACAACACCCGCATCGTCCGCGTCGACGCCAAGCTGTTCGCCCAGGCCGTCGACCGGGTGGCGACCATCTCGGCCGAGAAGAGCCGCTCGGTGCGCATGGCCATCGAAGCCGGCCGCGTCGTCCTGACGGTGCGCAACATGGAGGCCGGGCAGGCGGTCGAAGAGCTGGAGATCGAATACGACGGCGAGGCCTTCGAGCTGTCCTTCAACGCCCGGTACCTGATGGACATCACCGACCAGATCTCCGGCGACCACGCCGAGCTGCGGTTCGGCGGCCCGAACGACCCGGCCCTGGTGCTCGACCCGGCGGACGCCGACGTGCAGTACATCCTCATGCCGCTCAGGGTCTGAGGAAGGCCCGCGGGCTCAGGTCAGTGCCCGTGCGAGCCTTCGTAGACGCCGGGGGCCAGGCGCTCGTCCTCGACGCCCTCGCCGGCGTCCTTCGCCAGCACGAAGCGGCGGTCGCAGTAGGGGCATTCGACGAAGTCGGACTCGCCCATCTCCAGCCAGACGCGCGGATGGCCGAGCGCCCCGCCCACGCCGTCGCAGGCGATCCGCCGGGAGCGCACGGCGACGGTCTCCGGCGGCGGCAGGTCCGGCGCGATCGCGCCCTGCGCCGGCATCGGCTCAGGCTGGGCCCCGATGCCCTGGGCCTGGGCCTCGACACCCTGGTTGCGAACGCGGCGAGCCATGACGTGCACCTCTGATCGGGCCGCCCTGCTTGGCGCGGGGCCGGTCCGTGCCTAGGTATGCGAGCGCGGCTTTCTCCGTCAATCGAGACCAAGCGCCGTAGAAGGCCCATGACACTTCCCGACTACGCCATAGAAGCCCGCGGTCTCGTCAAGACCTACCCCGCGACCAAGACCACGCCGGAGATGCGCGCCCTGCGCGGCATCGACCTCGCCATTCCGCGCGGGTCGATCTTCGGCCTGCTGGGCCCAAACGGCGCGGGCAAGTCGACGATGATCAACATCCTGGCCGGCCTCTGCAAGAAGACCGCGGGCAAGGTCTCGATCTGGGGCCGCGACATCGACGAGCGTCCCAGGGACGCCCGGGCCGCGATCGGCGTCGTGCCGCAGGAGATCGCCGTCGACCCCTTCTTCACGCCCCGGGAGGCGCTGGAGGTGGCGGCCGGCATGTACGCCGTCCCGCCGAAGGAGCGGCGGACCCTGGAGCTGCTGGAGGCGCTGGGCCTCGCCGACAAGGCCGGCGCCTATGTCCGTCAGCTGTCGGGCGGCATGAAGCGGCGGCTGATGGTGGCCAAGGCCATGGTGCACAATCCGCCGGTGCTGATCCTCGACGAGCCCACCGCCGGCGTCGACGTCGAGCTGCGTCGCCAGCTCTGGGCCTATGTGCTGGAGCTGAACCGCAAGGGGGTCACCATCGTGCTGACCACCCACTACCTGGAAGAGGCCCAGGAGCTCTGCGACGAGATCGCCATCGTCAACCGCGGCCAGGTGGTCGCCTGCGAGCCCACCACCAGCCTGCTGCGGCGGATGGACACGCGCCACGTCCTGGTGACGCCGGAGGAGCCGGTGACCGCCCCGCCCCGCCTGCCCGGCTTCGAGACCCGGCTGACCCGCCAGGGCGGCTTCTCGGTCAGCTACCGCACCGGCCAGTCCAGCGTCGAGCAGGTGCTGGCCGCGATCCGCGCCGCCGGCCTGCACATCAAGGACATCGCCACCGAGGACCCCGACCTGGAGGACGTGTTCGTGGCGCTGACGTCGAAGGCGGAGGCCTAGGCCTTCCTCCACCGCGAAGCGGGGGAGGGGGACCGCGCGCCGACGCCCGCGCAGGCGGGCGGTAGAGCGCGTGGTGGAGGGGGCGAGCGCGCCGGGCGCCTGAGGCCGTCCTGGCGCAGACCAATCGCCGCCACAGGCCCGGAGACCGGAACGTGAAGCGCGGCAGCTCTCACCTGCGCCTGAAGCTCATGCCGGCAGGCTCCGATCCTCGCCGTGATCTTCAAGGGAAGGACCCCTTCCCGAGCGGAGGACGGCTTTTGGGCTTCGTCT
>CBJNAS010000512.1:0-2381 GCA_966434565.1 uncultured Phenylobacterium sp. | reverse complement strand
GCGAGCCGGAGTACGCGTTCGTGGTGTTGATCTTCACCTGGGACAGGATCACGAAGAACGTGGCCAGGCCCAGGGCCACCGGCGCCGCGAAGGTCTTCAGGCCCGCGAGGTACTGCTGGATCGGCTGGTCGGCCTTGGTCAGGCCCGCTTTGTCGGCGATGTAGAACGCGAGGAAGGCGCCCCCGAGCTGCTTGAGCGCGCCCAGGACGACCCAGCCGGGCCCGGCCGACAGCACCGAGCCCCACCAGCGCTTGGCGTTCGCGGGGGTCTTGTCGGGCATGAAGCGCAGGTAGTCGACCTGCTCGCCGATCTGCGCGATCAGCGACAGCGCGACGCCGGCGCCGGCTCCGGCGCCGAGGAAGGAGAAGCCCGCGCCGGTGGGGGAGTTCCCGCCGAAGTGGGTGAACGCCGAGAACTTGCCCGGGTCCTGGATCGCGATCGACACGAACGGCGCGACCATGAGGATCAGCCAGATCGGCTGCGTCCACACCTGCATCTTCGACAGGGCGGTCATGCCGTATATGACCAGCGGGATCACCAGCAGCGAGGCGATCAGATAGCTGATCGCGAGCGGGATGTGCAGGCCGAGCTGGAAGGCCTGCGCCATGATCGAGCCTTCGAGGGCGAAGAAGATGAAGGTGAAGCTGGCGTAGATGATCGAGGTCAGCGTCGAGCCCAGGTAGCCGAAGCCGGCGCCGCGGGTGAGCAGGTCCATGTCGATGGAGTACTTCGCCGAGTAGTAGGCGATCGGGATGCCCGTGACGAAGATGATGAACGCGGCGATCCCGATGGCGACCGCGGCGCTGGAGAAACCGTAGGAGATGGCGATCGATCCGCCGATGGCGAAGTCGGCGAGATAGGCGATGCCTCCGAGCGCGGTGGTGGCCACCACGTAGGGGCTCCAGCGGCGGAAGGACTTCGGCGCGTAGCGCAACGAGTAGTCCTCGAGCGTGTCGTTCTTGGCCCAGCGGTGGTACGAGCGCTTGGCCTTCGTCGTGGCGGACCGGCTCTCGGTGTCAGTCATGGCGAAGAGCGTCGTGCGGACTGATGTCGGCTGTGTTACACCGAGTTACTTCCCCGAGAAAATATTTCTGCGTGGGGGTATCTGGATTGAGCAGGCCTTACGCTGATTCCAGGAAAGGGAGGGCGTCAGAGTTGGGTGATGATGTGGAAGTCGAAGACGTCCGCCTTGGCGAGGTAGATGCGTTGGGACACGTGGTTGCCGTGCAGTCCGAGCCGGCCGCGCGGGCCCTCGTAAAGCACGCCGTCGGCTACGGCCTCGACGGCGCGTACATCGAGGGTGCGCGCTCGGTGCGCCATCGCCGCCAGGAGCATGATCCCCTCATAGCAGGACTCTCCCAAGCTGCTCAGCGGCGGCGCCTCGGGCCCGAAGCGGGCCGTGTAGCGTCCGTTGAAATCCAGGCTCTCCGCGGTGGCGAGCGTCTCGAAGTAGCCGGCGGCGGCCCACAGGTTCTCCGTGGCTCCGGCGCCGGTGGCCAGCAGCATGTTCTCGTCCATGTGCGTGCTCAGGCGCAGGCACCGATAGTGCAGTCCTCGGCTGGCGAAGCCGCGGTTGAAGTGCACGGCGTCCGCGCCGACCAACAACATCAGGACCGCGTCGGCCTCGCAGCGCTCGACGCGCTGCAGTACGCCGGCAAAGTCCTGCGTGCCCAGCGGGACGAACATCTCCTCGCTGACGGCGGCGCCGCAGGAGCGCGCATAGCGTCTGGCCGCCTGCGCCGTGACGCGCGGCCAGACGTAGTCGTTGCCGACCACGCACCAGCGCTTGGCCCCGGCGGATGTCGCCAGCAACCGCATGGCCGGCGACAACTGGCCGGCCGGGGTCTCTCCGGTCATGAAGACGCCCGGCGCTCGCTCGCCGCCTTCGTACTGCGCTGTGTAGACGTACGGCACGCGCCCGGCTATCCGGGGGACGAGCGCGCGGCGCACCGCCGAGATGTGCCAGCCGACGACCGCGTCCACCTGGTTGAGGGCGATCAGCGCCTCGACTTCGGCGGCGACCTGGCGTGGGGGCGCGCCGCCGTCGACGGTCAGCAGGCGGACGCGTCGTCCCAGGACGCCGCCGGCTTCGTTGAGCTCGCTCGCCGCCAACCGTGCCGCCAGCTCGCACGAGGGACCGAAGACGCCGGCCGGGCCTTGCAGCGGCACCACGAGTGCGACTGTCAGGGTTTCCACACGGCCACCTCGGACGGGATCGGGACGGTTGTGGATGCGGTACAGATCTTGGACGGGATACAGATCTTGGGTGCGGTACAGATCGCGGGTGCGGGAAACTTCGCAGGCGTGAGACGCTATCGTGACCGCCCGGCGGCGCGTACGTCCAGCCCATGCCCGCCGCTTGGAATCGGAAGGGGAGGGGC
>CBJNAS010000511.1:0-2399 GCA_966434565.1 uncultured Phenylobacterium sp. | reverse complement strand
GGTGCTTCACCTTCAGTCCGGTGTCGTAGCCGATCTTCTCGGCGGTCTCGATCTCCGCCTCCGAGGCCCCGCCCTTGCGGCACTCGGCGACGAAGGCGGCCACCTTCGGGTCGGCGGCGGCCAGCTGCTCGGCCAGCGGGTGGTCGGCGGCCACCCCCACGAAGCTCGCGCCGAACAGGGTGTCGGGGCGGGTGGTGTAGACCTCGATGCCGTTCTGGCCCTCGGGCGCGGTCCCGGCGAAGTGGAACTGCAGGCGCGCACCCTTGGAGCGGCCAATCCAGTTCTCCTGCATGACGCGGACCTTCTCCGGCCAGCGCTCCAGCCCGGCAAGGTCGTCGGCCAGCTGGTCTGCATAGTCGGTGATGCGCAGGAACCACTGGTTCAGCTTGCGCTTCTCGACCACCGCGCCGGAGCGCCAGCCGCGGCCGTCCACAACCTGCTCGTTGGCCAGCACCGTCTGGTCGACGGGGTCCCAGTTGACCGTCGCCTCGCGCCGGTAGACCAGGCCTCGCTGGTAGAGCTCCAGGAACCAGGCCTGCTGCTGGCCGTAGTAGGCCAGGTCGCAGGTGGCGAACTCGCGCGACCAGTCGATCGACAGGCCGAGCTCCTTCAGCTCCTCGCGCATCCGGGCGATGTTGTCGTAGGTCCAGGCCCGAGGGTCGACGCCGCGCTCCATCGCGGCGTTCTCGGCAGGCAGGCCGAAGGCGTCCCAGCCCATCGGATGCAGCACGGAAAAGCCGCGGGCCCGTTTGAACCGGGCGATGACGTCGCCGAGCGAATAGTTGCGCACATGGCCCATGTGCAGGCGTCCCGAGGGGTACGGGAACATCTCCAGCACATAGTATTTCGGCTTGGCGGGGTCCTGGACGGCGCGGAACGCGTCCGCGTCGGCCCAAGCCTTGCGCCACCGGGGTTCGGTCTCTTTCGGATTGTAGCGGGCCATCGTGGGGCGGCCTTTGGACTGGAGCGAAGATCCGGTCAACGGGCCTGCACGCGAAGCCGCGCCGACGTTCGAACGGGTCGCGGCCTGCTTAGCCGCGGACGTTCGAAAGTCGCAGCTGGCGGGCGCGCGTCAGGATGGCGTTCTCGATGTCCGTCTCGGTCTGGGCCGCGCTGGGGGAGTCCACCCAGTTCCCTGTCGCGTCGCGGGTCTGCTTGAAGACGGTGACCTTCAGCCCGTCCGCGCGCAGGCGGGAATCCAGGATGTAGACGGTGCACTTGAAGCGCTCGTCCGGCTTTTCCGGATTGGCGTACCAGTCGGTGATGACCGTGCCGCCATAGGGATCGGCCGAGGCCAGCGGCATGAAGGCCAGCGTGTCCAGCGTCGCGCGCCACAGATATCCGTTGACGCCGATGCCGCTCGCCGCCGTGGCCGCCGGCGGCGGGGCCGCCTTGTGGCCGACGAGGGGGACGTGCGAACAGCCGGCCAGACCAGCCAGCGCCAGCGCGACCGCGCCGGCCGAAACGCTGCGCATCCGAACTCCGCGCACAAACGGCATATCCATCCGTCTCCCAATCGAAATCCGCACGCTTTCCTGGCGTTACGGCGCCGCCCCCGGCGGCGCCCTCTATAACAACGCCGCTCCCGCCGCCAAACAGGAATTAAGTGGCCGGCCCGCAACAGCGGCCCGGGAACTCGCGAGAAAGGGGCCCCGCGACCATGGAGTCCATTGACCCTGGCGCACAGTGATCTCTAATCGACCTCGACCATTCGCAAAACGGTAACAGCCGGGTGCGAGTTGGGGGCGTAGGGATTATATGTTTCTCATGCTGGACCGTCGGATCCGCCTGCTGGTCGCCGCCACCGCCCTGTTTGGCGCGGTGAGCGGCGCTGCGCACGCCGCCGACAAGTCCAAGCCGATCGACTTCTCCGTCCATACGGAGGTGTCGCCGACGCCGACCGCGGGGCTGAAGTCGCTCCGCTGGGACGCCCGCAAGGGCCGCTGGGGCGTGATGCTCAACATGGACCAGTCGGACGTGCGGCCGTCCACGCTCAACGACGTCCAGGCCGGCGCCTACTACCACATCACCCCGTCGCTGCGGGTCGGCGGCGCGGTGGCGCTCGGCGACGAGCAGGTCAATCCGGGCCCCAAGAAGATCGGCTCGGAAGAAAGCCAGCCCCGGGTGCGGCTGGAATCCTCGTTCAAGTTCTGAACGCCCTTCAAGTTGTAAACGCATCGACGGCGGCGAGCCCTGCGAGCGGCAGGTCTTTGAGCCTGCGCGCCGTCGCCTCGTTCACCCCGCCCAGCGCATAGAGCGGCAGTCCGCCCGCGCGCGCGAGGAGCGCCAGGCGCAGCGCCCCGATCGGCGCGCCGGCCGATGGACTGCGGCTCGGGAACACTGCTGAGACCACCGCCGCGTCGGCGCCCGCCGCCCGGGCCCGGCGCGCGGCCGAGAGC
>CBJNAS010000510.1:0-2414 GCA_966434565.1 uncultured Phenylobacterium sp. | reverse complement strand
GCAAGCGCTTCGGCCTGCAGGTGATGGGCGAAGGCGGCGGCGTGGCCAACGCGACGATCGTCGAGGCGCTCTGAAAAGCCGATGTCGCGGGGGCGGCGCCGGGGAGTTACGACCGGCGTTTTCAGGCGGGGTTCAGCTGGTCTGCGCCGCCCCGGCGATGCGTCTTGGAGCACGGCGTAATATCTGCCCCGGAGGCTTGAACACCCAGTGCGTCCCTGCGAAACAGCCGGTCTGACCGGCCCGGTGGGGAATTCGATGGATTTCGACTGGAGCGACGAGCAGCGGGCGTTCCGCCAGAAGCTGCGCGACTTCATGGCCGAGCATCTGCCGGCCGACTGGGAGCAGCTGTCGCACCACGGCCCGGGATCCGAGGAGCAGACCCGCTTCTCGCGCGAGTTCTGCGGCCGGCTGGCGCAAGCGGGCCTGCTGATCCCGCACTGGCCCAGCGAGTGGGGCGGCGGCGACTTCGACCCCTGGCGCCAGATCATCCTGGCCGAAGAGATGTGGATGGCGGGCGAGCCGCGCGGCGCCCAGTACATGAACGTCAACTGGATCGGGCCCACGCTGATGCGCTACGGCAGCGAGGCCCAGAAGGCCCGCTACCTGCCGCCGATGGCCCGCGGCGACGCCATCTGGTGCCAGGGCTTCTCCGAGCCGGACGCGGGCTCGGACCTGGCGTCGCTGCGCACCCGGGCGGAGCGCGACGGCGAGGTCTACCGGGTCAACGGCCAGAAGATCTGGACCTCCTATGCGGGCCTGGCCGAGACCTGTTTCCTGCTCACCCGCACCGGCGCCGATCGCAAGAAGGGGATCAGCATCTTCCTCGTGCCGATGGACACGCCCGGCATCGAGGTGCGGCAGATTCCGAGCATCATCGGCGAGGGCGACATCCACGAGGTGTTCTTCACCGACGTCATCGTGCCGGCCGAGGCGCGCCTGGGCGAAGAGGGCCAGGCCTGGGAGATCATCGCCTATTCCCTGACCAACGAGCGGCTGGGCATTCCACGCTACGCCCTGGCGCGCCGGGCGCTGGACCGCGCAGTCTCGATCCTGCAGGCGCGGGGCGAGTTCGTCCGCGACGCGGTTCGCGTCGAGGCGGCCCAGACGGCCAGCCTGTGCGAGGCCGCGCGCCTGGCGAGCTATGCGCTGGTCGACAAGCGCGTGAAGGGCATCCCGATCGGCGCGGAGGCGAGCTCGGCCCGCTTCGCCACCGTCATGGCCGAGCGGCGGGTCGCCGAGTTCGTCGTGGAGTTCACGCCGGAGGCGCTTAGCGACCAGGAGCCGTTCCTGAAGATGCACCACCAGCGGGGCATCGTCGCCGGCATCGCCTCTGGGGCGGCCGAGATCCAGCTCAACCTGATCGCCTCCGACGTGCTTCAGCTTCCGAAGGAGCCCCGCTAGGTGCAGCTCGCGCTTACCGAAGACCAGGACGCGATCCTGGGCGCCATCGACGCGCTCTCCCGGCCGTTTGCGGCTGCGCCCACCGGCAGCCACGGCTTCGAGCTGTCCAGTCCCGACCTCGACCAGGCGCTGGCCGATGGCGGCTTCCTCGACGTGGCCCTGGAGCCCGAGCTTGGCGCGGTCACCGCGGCCCTGGTGGTCGAGCGGGTGGCGAAGCTGCCCTACGCCGCCGAAGCCGCGGCCTCGGCGCTCGTACGGCCGATCGTCGACCCGGAACTGCCCCGTCCGGTCTGCCTCGCCCTGGCCGACCAGCTGCACCGGCCGATCCGCTTCCTGAAGCCCGGCGCCGCCGTGGTCGTCGTCGGCCCTTCGACGGTGACCTCCTTCGTCGCCGAGGAGGGACAGGTCGCGCCGGTCCACGAGTCCCTGTTCGCCTACCCGATGGCGCTGGTCGCGCCGCCGGCGGCGGCCGTGCGCAAGCACGCGGTCACGCCCGCCGAGGTCACCGCCCGCTGGCGCATCGCGCTCGCCGCCGAGGCCTCGGGCCTGCTGGCGGCGGCCCTGGAGAGCGTCGTCACCTACGTCAGCGAGCGCAAGCAGTTCGGCCGGCCGCTCGCCGCCTTCCAGGCGGTGCGCCACCGGCTGGCGGAGGCCCAGGTCCGGGCGACCAGCCTGCACTGGCTCGCCCTGAAGGCGGCGGCCTCGGACGACGCGGGCGATGCGGCGCTGGCCGCCAACTATGCGCAGGAGGCCGCCCGCGCAGTGGTCTACGACCTGCACCAGTTCCTCGCGGCCATGGGCATGACGCTCGAGCACCCGCTGCACCTGTGGACTTATCGGCTCAAGGCGCTGACTTCCGAGCTGGGCGGGCGCGGCGCCCAGGCCGCCGCCGCGGCGGACGCGATCTGGGGTGCTGCGCGCGCATGAAACGTCATCTACGCCAAGGACGAGGCCGGCCACCACGGCCAGCAGCTGGGCGCCCCGGCACACCGCCAGCGTCGGCAGCTCGCGGG